>NZ_JBLUXC010000009.1:0-109819 GCF_048276795.1 Aeromonas sp. PS2Canimalfood6 | reverse complement strand
TAGGATAGGCATCAACTCAGTCCTTTGGGTGTGGCTTGTTTTGTTTAGCGACTAATCAGATCGCACAAACTGGACTGAGTTCCCTTCCTCCGGTGATCTACTATTCGGAACAGCTATTTAGGAAATGCCGCCGCCCGGCGCAAGCCGGGCGCTGCGCCCTGCGACCAAAAAGATCCTGGGGCGCACCAATGAAAACGAGCCCGCATGGGGCTCGTTTTTCTGCAAGGGCATGTTCTGTTACATGATGCCCAGCTTCTTCAGGTCGGCCTGAACCACCTTGGCCGGGACCGGCACATAGCCGTCCTTGGCAACGATGGTCTGGCCCGCCTTGGAGAGCATCATCTTCACAAACTCCTGCTCCATCGGGGAGAGCGGCTTGTTCGGATGCTTGTTCACGTAGACGTACAGGAAGCGCGACAGCGGGTACTTGCCGGTGATGGCGTTGTCGGAGCTCGCCTCGATGAAGGTCTTGCCATCCTTGGAGAGCGGAACGGCGCGCACGCCGGAGGTGACGTAGCCGATACCGGAGTAGCCGATGCCGTTCAGGGAGGAGGAGACGGACTGTACCACGGAGGCGGAGCCCGGCTGCTCGTTCACGCCGCTCTTGAAGTCACCGTTGCACAGGGCGTGTTCCTTGAAGTAACCGTAGGTACCGGACACGGAGTTGCGACCGAACAGTTGCAGATCCTTGCCGGACCAGCTGCCGTCCAGACCCAGATCAGACCACTTGGTGGCCGCCTTGGCTTCGCCGCACTTGAGGGTGCTGGAGAAGATGGCGTCGATCTGCGACATGGTCAGCCCCTTGATGGGGTTGTCCTTGTTGACGAACACGGCCAGGGCATCGACGGCGACGCGGATGGCGGTCGGCTTGTAGCCGTAGCGCTTCTCGAATGCCTCCTCTTCACCGGCCTTCATGGCGCGGCTCATGGGGCCAAACTGGGCGACGCCCTCGGTCAGGGCAGTCGGTGCGGTGGAAGAACCGGCGGCCTGGATCTGCACGTTGACGTTGGGATACATGCGCTTAAATTCTTCGGCCCACAGGGTCATCATGTTGGCCAGAGTGTCCGAGCCGACAGAGGACAGGTTGCCCGAGATGCCGCTGGTCGGTGTGTATTCCGGCAGGTCTTTATCCACACCGGCAGCCAGAGCGCTGACAGAAAACAGGGTTGCTGCGGTGAATCCGATGACACCAGCCAGTTTGTTGAGTTTCATCCAATCTCTCCAAGTCCAAGGTTGCAGAAGGCAATCGTCAGGTTGACGTCTATACGTGGTTGACACCCGATCGCAATGATCCGTGGGCCAGCACCACTCCTTCTCCAGTGTTACAGAAGGTCCGTTCTTTAAGACGGCGCCAGTATCTGGCCTGGCAGTGACAAATTTATGGAATTTATATGACACTTTGATGACATGGGCCGAGAGTGGCCCGGATGAAAAAAGGGCTGCGATGCAGCCCTTCTATCGTTGCTAACACATTGACACAAAATATTATTTCACCAGCACCATGCGGGCGGGAATGAGAAAGCTGAAGCGGCTGCCCGCACCGACCCGGCTCTCGATATCGAGATGGGCATCGTGATGACTCAGGGCATGCTTGACGATGGCAAGGCCGAGCCCGGACCCTCCGGTGTGGCGCGAGCGGGCCTTGTCGACCCGATAGAACCGCTCGGTGAGCCGTGCCAGATGCTCGGGGGGGATCCCCTCCCCCTCATCCTGCACCGCAAACAGCGCCATGCTCCCCTGCTTGCGCCACTCCACGGTGATCTTGCGCCCCGCCGGGGTGTAGTGGATGGCGTTGTAGACCAGGTTGGAGACGGCGCTGCGCAGCTGATCCTGATCCCCGCGCACCAGCAGATTGGGCTGGACCATGAAGACGATTTCGTGGGCCCGCTCGCCGGAGAGCGCCCGCGCCTCCTGCTCCAGCAGCCCCAGCATGGCGGGCATGTCCACCAGATGGGAGAGATCCACGGTGGGCGCCGCCTCGATGCGCGACAGGGTGAGCAGCTGGTTGACCAGATTGTCCATGCGGATCGTCTGCTCCATCATCACCTTGTGCGCCTTGGCCCACATGGCGGGGGGCGGCAGCTCCTCGGTCATCTCCAGATACCCCTTGAGCACGGTGAGGGGGGTACGCAACTCGTGAGAGACGTTGGAGACGAAGTGCTTGCGCGTCTTCTCCAGGCTGCGCAGCCGGGTCACATCCCGCACCACCAGCATGGCCTGATCCTCCGCATAGGGCATGATGCGAAATTCGAGGAACTTCTCCTCGTTGATGGGGGAGTGCATCTCGAATGGCTCGTCATACTGCCCCTTGCCCAGATAGGCGACGAAGGCGGGGTGACGGATCAGGTTGCCGATGTGCTGGCCGGCATCCTCGGGCCAGCGAAAGCCGAGCAGTTGCTCCGCCAGCCGGTTGCACCAGAGGATGCTGCCGTCGGTGCGAAACACCACGGCCGCATCGGGCAGCGCCTCCGCCCCTTCCCGAAAGCGGCGGATGAGGCCCGCCAGCTCCCGGCGCCGGGCCCGGTGACGCTGCTGCAACTTGTAGATGCCGTTGAAGATGTGCTCCCAGCTGCCGCTGCCGTGGGGCGGCACCAGGCTGCGATCGTGCCACAGCCAGTCCGACAGCCGCTTCTGGAAGCGGTAGTGCCAGACCAGGTGCACCACAGTGGCCACCAGCAGGCAGAGAACGAGATGATCGATTAACCAACCTACCAAGACGAAGGGGCTGTAGAAGAACGCCATTCGCCACAACTGTCGCCGCCAGGCGTAAGGTTGCAACATTAAGATCTCCTAGAGGCAGCAAAGAGCCGGGTCCAATGCCCGCCGGCAGGCGCTGGCGGCACTGGCCCTGACCTAGAGACGGGTCGAGAAGCGGTAGCCGGCCCCGCGCACCGTCTGGATCAATCTGTCGTGCCCCGTCTCTTCGATGGCCTTGCGCAGGCGGCGAATGTGCACGTCCACCGTCCTGTCCTCGACATACACGTTGGTACCCCAGACGTTGTTGAGCAACTGCTCGCGGCTGTAGACCCGCTCGGGGTGGGTCATGAAGAAGTGCAGCAGCTTGAATTCGGTCGGCCCCATGTCGAGGGCCTTCTCCTCGGCACTGACCCGGTGGGAAACGGGATCCAGTTTGAGCCCCTGCACCTCGATCACCTCGTCCACCGAGGTGGGAGAGACGCGGCGCATCACGGCGTGCAGGCGGGCGGTGAGCTCCTTGGGGGAGAAGGGCTTGGTGATGTAGTCGTCGGCACCGGCCTCGAGCCCGCGCACCTTGTCCTCTTCCTCGCCCCGGGCGGTCAGCATCACCACCGGGATCTGGCGAGTCATCTCATCCTGCTTGAGCTGCTTGAGGAACTGGATACCGCTGCCACCTGGCATCATCCAGTCCAGCACGATGAGTTCGGGGTAGGGTTCGCGCACCTTTGCCAGTCCATCGGCGTAATCTTCTGCTTCTACTGTTTCATATCCCTTCTGCTCAAGCACGAAGCAGAGCATTTCGCGGATCGGTGCCTCGTCCTCGACCACCAGAATTCGCTTAGCCATATCCCTTCTCTCTCCTCTGTGAAGATGGGTGCGCCAATTATTAGAACTTTCTGTGACACTTTTATGACTTTATGACGGGCGGGATGATAAACGTTTTCAGATTCAGTTGGCAGCAGCGAGTTGCAGCAGGTCCCAGCGATTGCCACTGATGTCCTCGAACACCACCACGGTGCCGTAGGGTTCGAGGCGCGGCTGTTCACAAAAATGAACACCATAGGCCAGCATCCGCTCGTAATCGCCCCAGAAGTCGTCGGTCTCAAGGAACAGGAAGACCCGACCGCCCCCCTGGCGACAGATGGCGGCGCGCTGCTCCTCGTTGGCCGCGCGAGCCAGCAGCAGGGCGGAGCCGGGAGCCCCCTTGGGAGCGACCCGCACCCAGCGTTTGCCCGGTTTGCCCGGCTCGTCGAGGGGGTGTCTTCCAGTAGCTCGAAGCCCATTCCCCGGGTGAAGAAGGCGATGGCCTCGTCGTAATCCGCCACCAGCAGCGTCAGGGCGCCAATGTGTTGTGCCATGGCATCTCTCCTCGGATAAATGATGGGGCGCATGATAGCCCCGCCCGGCCATGGGCTCCAGCGCCGGATCAGTCGGGCGCCACCTCCACCCGGTTGCGACCATTCTGCTTGGCCTGATAGAGCGCCTCGTCGGCCCGCTTGAGCGCCTGCTCCAGGCTATCCTTGCGCCGCTCGGCCACCCCGAAGGAGGCGGTGATACCGAGCCCCAGCGGCCAGTGCCTGTACCCCTCCAGCGCCCCTCTCAGCCGCTCCGCCAGGGCGGCGGCCCGTCCCTCGTCGTAATGGAGGCAGACCAGCACGAACTCCTCCCCGCCCCAGCGCACCAGTCGGCACAGGCTGTCGCAATGGCGCAGCAGCTCGCTCACCATGTGCTTGAGCACCTCGTCCCCCACCGGGTGGCCGTGACCGTCGTTGACCCCCTTGAAGTGATCGATGTCGATGTAGATGAAGGAGAGCGGCATCTCGCCGAGCTCCCCGAGCAGCTTTTCGCCGCCGAGCCGATTGAGGGCCCCGGTCAGGGGATCGTAACGGGCCTCCTCCTCGGTGCGCCGGTTCTGCTCGCACAGGCTCGCACTCAGGGCTTCAGCCGCGAGGCGCGCCTCCCTGGCCTTGCGCAGCCGATCCCCGAACATCAGGTTCTGGACCAGGAAGAGCAGCACGCCGTAGACAAGCCACCCCAGCAGCAGATAGCGATAGAAGTCCCCCGGCTTGCACCAGCGGCCATAGAACTCCAGCCGCTCGAGCCGCAACCGGTGCTCCCCCGGCAGCATCTTGTCATCGGAGGCGATCTCGATGGCGTAAACATGGTGCAGATCCGGCCCCTGCTGGACCAGCGGAATGTCGTACTGCTGCACCCACCAGGAGCTGGGGGCAAAGACATTCAGGGGGACATCCTGCTCACGACCAAAATCCCTGGCGGTGAAGAGCACTTCGTTGAACTTGTGGGAACTCTCGTCTTCCCGCGTCGAGTAGACGGGATCGTAGTTGCGCAGATAAAGGCGCCAGGCCTGTACCCCCTGCCCTTCTACATCCAGCCTCACCCGCACCCCGGTGAAGCCGGAGAGATCCAGCCCCTGCTCGGGATCGGTCAGGGTCAGAACCAGCTCGCAGAAAGGATAGGCATATTGGCTTCGCAGGGTGCACTGGATGGCGGGTCTGTCGCCCCCCTGACTCAGGGTGGCGACGGAGGAGCCCTTGTGGGCCCTGTCATCCTGGGCACGCACGGACAAACCGGCCTGGCTCAGGATGTCGAGCCGCCGCTCGGGTCCGAATTCGAATAACACCATGGCCAGCAGGCTCGCCGCCAGCAGGCACCAGAACAACAGCGTCGTCATGCGGGAATAGGAAGGGATCATCGGCATCACACCTGAAAAAGGGCTTTTACCCTACACCTTGAAGCGCCGAACCGCGCTGATCCAGATCCAAGGTTATTACACGCGCCGCACCGGGCGCAGACGGGTGCCGACTAACCGGCACGGGCCCCATGGGGCGCAAGCGGCATCGGCCAGCAGCCGGGAGAGAGGCGGGGGGCCTCGTCGGTGGTGAGATGGGTCATTGCGCACTCCCTGCGATGGAAACATAACGAAAAAACGTCCTTGCCTTCGCAGTCTACACAAGCGCTGGACGGCGCGACACCCTTCACCCCTCCTCCCGCAGCGCCCGATAGAGGGTGGTGCGACTGATGCCAAGACGGCGCGCCGCCTCGCTCACGTTGCCGCCGCACTCTGCCAGGGTCTGTTGCACCCGCTGCCGACTCTGCTCGCGCAGGGTACTCCCTCCCAAAGGTGAGCTCGCTCCCCCTTCCACGGCGGGCAGATGCAGATGGGCAGGTTCAATCCAGCCCTGCCCCTCTGCCAGTACACAGGCCACCTCCAGCGCCTGTTTGAGCTGGCGCACGTTGCCGGGCAGAGGGTGAGCCAGCAGCCGCTGCTCCGCCTCCCGGCTCAGTTGTAGCGCCGGGTCCATCTGGGCGAGCAGGTTCAGGATCAACCCCTGACGCTCGGGCACCGACCAGGCCCGCAGGGGTGCCAGTTGCTGGCGCCAGCCGCAGATGCGGTAGTAGAGATCTTCGCGAAAGGTGCCGGCCGCCACCATGGCCGCCAGATCCCGATGACTGGCGCTGACCAGCCAGAAATCCACCGCCTCGGGTCTGTGGCTGCCCACCGGGGTGACGACGCGCTCCTGCAACACCCGCAGCAGCCGGGTCTGGGCCTGGAGCGGCAGCTCGCCAATTTCATCCAGCATCAGGATGCCGCCGTGGGCGGCGCGCAGATAGCCCTGGCTGCCCTGGCTGCGGGCACCGCTGAAGGCCCCCCCCACGTAGCCGAACAGCTCGGCCTCCACCAGCTCCGCCGGCAGGGCGCCGCAGTTGACGCACACCAGAGGCCGCGCCCGACGGCTCGATCTGGCGTGCAGGGTGCGCACCAGGTGCTCCTTGCCGCTGCCGGTCTCCCCCTCGATGAGCAATGAGATGCCCCGCTCCAGCATCTTGAGCGGCACCTGCTGCGCCTGCGATCCCCCCTCCTCAACCGCGCTCGGCAGGGGAAGCCTGGCGGCGCGCTCCCCCGCCTCCGGCGCCAGCCGCAGGCCGCGGCGTTCGCGCAGCAACTGCTGGCCGTCGAAGGGGTGCTGGCCGAGCCAGAGCCGACCGGCCCGGTTGGCCCCGAGCAGCTCGCCCCCTTCCCCCAGCAGCAGGCGGGCAGACCAGAGGCTCTGGGGATCGAGATCCACCAGCCAGCCCGGCTGGCGGGCCAGCAGGGCGTTTTCCAGGGTCATGGCCAGGAGACGCACGGTGCCCAGCATGTCGCCGCCGTGGTGGGCCGCATCGGTGGAGATGTCGAGCACGCCGAGCAGTTGCCCGTCCGGCCCGAGCAGGGGGCAGGCGCTGCAACTGAGAAAACTGTGCTGGGCGAAGAAGTGCTGCGCCCCCAGCACCTGCACCTCGCTCTGCTCGGCCAGCGCGGTGCCGATGGCGTTGGTGCCCTTGCTCGCTTCCCCCCAGCGGGCGCCGCTGCGCAAAAAAATGCGCTCGGCATGGCGGGCAAACCGATCGTCTCCGCTCACCGCGAGGATGGCCCCCTCGCCGTCACACAGCAGCAGACGACAGGGTCTGCCCGCCAGCAACTGGCCAAAGAGCGGCAGCACGAAGCGCTGGAAGCAGGCGATGAGCGTCCTGTGCTGCTCCTGGCGAGCCGACAGCTCCCCCTGGGGCAGCAAGTCCAGCTCGGCGCTCTGCTGGCGGCTCAGCCCCTGATGCAGGCAGCGCTCCCAGGAGCGCTGGATTGGGCTGGCACCGGATTGAGGCAACTCGCTCATCACACCTCCTTCTACACACTCGCGAATAGGGCCGCCTTGGGGAAGCGCCTTCATCACGTCTCCTGTTCACAAACGGCACAGTGTCACACCCGATGTTCAGAAACGGCACAGTTCGGGGGCCGTCCAGGGGGGCACTGGTTAACCAAGATACCCCTTGGCACCCCGTTTGATAACGTTTTTGCAACCTTTTTGTGTAGAGCGCCACCCGCTGGCACGCCCCTTGCGATGACAGGAAGCAACCGGACTGCCCGCCAGGCCGGTCAGGACCACACACACATAAGGATGATGAGATGATTTATACCGCTCCCGGTCAGGCAGGTGCCCTGGTCAGCTTCAAATCCCGTTATGACAACTTCATCGGTGGCGACTGGGTGGCGCCGCGCGCCGGCCGCTATTTCGAGAACATCTCGCCGGTGGATGGCCGGGTGTTCTGCGAGGTGGCCCGCTCCGACGCCGCCGACATCGAGCTCGCCCTGGACGCGGCCCACAAGGCGTTCGCCAGCTGGAGCAAGACCAGCGTCACCGAGCGCAGCAACCTGCTGCTGCGCATCGCCGATCGCATCGAACAGAACATTGAAGTGCTCGCCGTCGCCGAGACCTGGGAGAACGGCAAGGCGGTGCGCGAGACCCTGGCCGCCGACCTGCCCCTGGTGGTGGATCACTTCCGCTACTTCTCCGGCTGCATCCGCGCCCAGGAGGGCTCCGCCGCCGAGCTGGACCAGAACACCGTCAGCTACCACTTCAAGGAGCCCATCGGGGTGGTCGGCCAGATCATCCCGTGGAACTTCCCCCTGCTGATGGCCGCCTGGAAGCTGGCCCCGGTACTGGCGGCCGGCTGCTGCAGCGTGCTCAAGCCCGCCGAGCAGACCCCGGTCACCATCATGCTGATGATGGATCTCATCAAGGACATACTGCCCCCTGGCGTAGTCAACGTGGTCAACGGCTTCGGCGCCGAGGCGGGCCAGGCGCTCGCCACCAGCAACCGGATCCAGAAGCTGGCGTTTACCGGCTCCACCGAGGTGGGCGCCCATATCCTGCGCTGCGCCGCCGACAAGCTGATCCCCTCCACCGTGGAGCTGGGCGGCAAGTCCCCCAACATCTACTTCGCCGATGTGATGCAGCACGAGAGCAGCTACATCGACAAGGCGGTGGAAGGGATGCTGATGACCTTCTTCAACCAGGGGGAGGTGTGTACCTGCCCCTCCCGCGCCCTGGTGCAGGCCAGCATCTATGACGACTTCATGGACCGGGTGCTGGCCCGCGCCCGCACCATAGTGCAGGGCAACCCCCTCGACACCACGACCCAGGTGGGGGCCCAGGCGTCCCGCGAGCAGTTCGACAAGATCCTGAGCTACATGGAGATCGGCCGCGGCGAAGGGGCCAAGATGCTGCTGGGCGGCGGCCCGGCCAAGGTGAGCGGGCTGGAGGGGGGCTTCTACATCCAGCCCACCATCTTCTCGGGCCAGAACAAGATGCGGGTGTTCCAGGAGGAGATCTTCGGGCCGGCGCTCGGGGTCACCACCTTCAAGGACGAGGCGGATGCCCTGGCCATTGCCAACGACACCCAGTACGGGCTGGGGGCCGGCCTGTGGACCCGGGACAGCAACCTGGCCTGGCGCATGGGGCGCGGCATCCAGGCCGGCCGGGTCTGGGTCAACTGCTACCACGCCTACCCGGCCCATGCGGCCTTTGGCGGCTACAAGAAGTCGGGGATCGGTCGCGAGACCCACAAGATGATGCTGGACCACTACCAGAACACCAAGAACCTGCTGGTGAGCCACGACATCAACCCCCTCGGCTTCTTCTAAGCCCATCCCGTGATCCACAAGGGCGCCTGCGGGCGCCCTTTTTCATGCGGTTCAGGCCACGGGTTGGCCCAGCTGCTGGCGATAGCGCTGGGGGGCGCAGCCCTGTTCGCGCTGGAACATGGCGATGAAAGCCGAGGTGGAGGCATAACCGAGGCGCCAGGCGATCTCCTGCACCGGCATCTCGCCCCGCAGCCAGTCCAGCGCCTTCACCAGCCGCAGCCGGGTGCGCCACTGGCCCAGGCTCATGCCAAGCTCCTTCTGGCAGCGCCGCGCCAGGGTGCGCTCCGTGGTGTGCAGCGCCCTGGCCCACTCCACCAGCGTGCGGTTGTCCTCCGGCGCCGCCTGCAATGCCGCCAGCAAGGGTGCCAGCAGGCGATCCCGGCTCTGGGGCAGGTAGCTCGGCTGGCAACGGGTGCGGGCCAGCTTCTCGATGAAGAGCTCACCCTGACGGGCATCCCACTCATCCTCCATGTGCCCGACCCGGCGCTGGGTGAAGTCCTCCAGCAGGGCCCGCAGCAAGGGGGTGAGGGCCAGCAGCTGGGGTTCCCGTGGCAGGCGCGGTGCCAAGGCGTGGCTCACGTAGATGGAGGTGTAATCCAGGGTCTGCTCGTTGAAGGCGGTGTGGGGCAGGTCCGCCGGCACCCAGATGAGGTAGTCCGGAGGCGCCACCAGCCGCTCTCCCCCCACCTCCACCACCATGACCCCCAGGCTGATGAGGCTGAGCTGACCCCAGGGGTGGGCGTGCTCGGCGCAGGCGTTGCCCCCCTGGATCTGGCTGTAGCGAAAGTAGAGGGGGTTGGGGTCGGCCAGCAGGCGATCCTGCTCGGCCAGGGTGAGGGTGCCCATGTAGATTGTCCCAAAGCGGTTATGACATGTCTTATTTACGCTACTTGCCTCGTTCAAGACAAGGCTAGACTCTCCCCATCGTACCAAGGAGTGCCTATGCCTTTTCTCTTCCCCCTGCTCGCCATCCTGATCTGGGCCGCCAATACCGTGGTCTCCAAGGCCGCCGCCGGCGTGCTGGATCCCGCCGCCATCTCCTTCTATCGCTGGGTGATCGCCGCCCTCGCGCTCTCTCCCTTCTGCCTGCCGCAGCTCTGGCGCCGCCGGGCCGACATCCGCCCCTGGCTCGGCAAGCTGCTGGTGCTCTCCCTGCTCGGCATGGTGCTCTACCAGTGCCTCGCCTACTACGCCGCCCACAGCACCTCGGCCACCAACATGGGGGTCATCGGCTCCCTGCTGCCCCTGCTCACCCTGCTCATCGGGGCCTGCTGCTTTGGCCAGAAGCCGGGCAAGCAGGCGCTGCTCGGCATGAGCCTCTCCCTGTTCGGGGTGCTCTGGCTGCTGGGTCAGGGCAACCCCCTGGCACTGCTGCACAGCGGCATCAACCCCGGCGACGGCATGATGCTGCTGGGGGCGGCCAGCTATGCCCTCTATGGCCTGCTGATCCGCCGCTGGCAACTGCCGTTCGGCCCCTGGCTCAACCTCTACCTGCAGATCCTGCTGGCGGTGCTGCTGCTCATCCCGGTGGCCCTCTCTGCCGACTCCCTGGCCATTCCCGCCCAGGGCTGGAGCATGGTGCTGTTCGCCGGGCTCGCCTCCTCCATCTTCGCCGCCTACTGCTGGATGCGCGGCCTCGCCACCCTGGGGGCGGAGCGCACTTCGGTCTTCATGAACCTGATGCCCCTGTGCACGGCCCTCATCGCTGTCATCACCCTGGGGGAGCCCATCCACGGCTATCACCTGCTGGGGGGCGGCCTCATCCTGACCGGGGTCATGCTCTCCCAGCTCAAGCCGAGGGTACGCCGTCCTCTGCCGGAAGGGGCCTGAGCCCGCCAGCACCATGAAAGAAGGGAGCCTCGGCTCCCTTTGTCATTTTCCCGCCCAGGTGGTGCCCTCAACGGAGCGAGCAGGCCAACCCGGGGCGGGCTGAGTGCGGGCCGCTCATGCGCTCACCCCCTTCATCCCCTCCGGGGTGTAGCGCTCCCCCGCCACCGGCAGGGTCCGGATGGCCTGTCCCAGGGCCCCGAGTTCTGCTGGGGAGAGGCGCACCGAGAGGGCGCCGAGGTTATCCGCCAAGTGGGTCAGGCGCCGGGTGCCGGGGATGGGCACTATCCCCTCCCATTGCGCCAGCAGCCAGGCCAGGGCTATCTGCGCCGCCGAGCATCCCTTCTGCTGCGCCAGGGCCATGACCGCCTGCACCAGGGTGCGGTTGGTGGCGAGGTTCTCCCCCTGAAAGCGCGGCAGACCGGCCCGAAAATCCCCCTCCTCGAACACCGCCTCCTGCTGGTAACACCCGGTCAGAAACCCGCGCCCCAGGGGGGAGTAGGCCACCAGACCAATCCCCAACTCCCGGCAGGCGGGCAGCACCGCCGCCTCCACCTCCCGCGTCCAGAGGGAGTATTCGGTCTGCACCGCCGCCACCGGGTGCACGGCATGGGCGCGCCTCAGGGTGGCCTCGCTCACCTCGCACAGACCGATGCGGGCTATCTTGCCCTCCTGCACCAGCTGCGCCAGCCCGGCCATGGTCTCCTCGACGGGATGGGCCGGATCGAGGCGGTGCACATAGTAGAGATCGATCTGCTCGATGCCGAGGCGGCGCAGGGAGCCCTCGCAGCTCTGGCGCGCATAGCGGGCACTGTTGTCGAGGGTACGCCTGTACTCCCCGTGCTGGCGCACGATGCCAAACTTGGTGGCGACCTTCACCTGCCCCCGCCGGGTCGCGAGAAAACGCCCGATCAGCGCCTCGTTGTGGTGGGGGCCGTACATGTCGGCGGTGTCGAGCAGGTCGATGCCCCGCTCCACCGCCTCCGCCAGCACCCGCAAAGACGTCTCATCGTCCCGCGGCCCGTAGAATTCGCTCATCCCCATGCAGCCCAGCCCCAGGGCAGAGACCTGCAGGTTGGCTCCCAGTGTTCGTCGTTGCATCGCATTTTCTCCCTGACAAGTTGCAGGGGAGTATGGTCTTCCGAAAATGAATGAGATATAGAGATAACTGGCAATCTATCTTCCGATTATGGAAACACCATGCACGATCCCCTGCTCTGGGACGACGCCCGCGTCTTCCTGGCCATCGCCCGCAGCGGCACCCTGAGCGGTGCCGCCCACGCCCTGCGCATGGGAGTGGCCACCGTCTCCCGGCGCCTGGACAGGCTGGAGGCGGCCCTCGGCCTCCCCCTGTTCAGCCGCCACCAGCAGGGCTATCGCCTGACCGACGACGGGGAGGCCCTGCTTGAGCGAGCCGAAGCGCTGGAACATGCGGGGCTGGCCTTTGGCGAGGCGGGGCAGTTGCAGGGACAGGTGGCCGGCACAGTGCGCCTCGCCACCGCCGAGAACCTGGCCAATCCCCTTATCATCCCCTCCCTGCCGACGCTCTTTGCCCAGCACCCCGAGCTGAGGGTGGAGCTGGTCACCGGGGTGCAGACGGTGAACCTGCACCGGCGCGATGCCGATCTCGCGGTGCGCATGGTCAAGCCCGATGCCGGCCACCTCACCCTGCGGCGTCTGGGCACCCTGGGCTTTGGCCTCTACGGGACCGGCGCCTACCTGGATGCCCGCAGCCCCGGGGTGGATGCCGCCAGCTTCGATCAGGATGACTTCATCGGCTGGAACGAAACCCAGAGCCACCTGCCCGCCGCCAGATGGATGACCCGCATGCTGCGCGGCCGCCCCTGCCGGGTGGAGACCGGCACCCTGGCGGCCCAGCTCGCCGCCGCCCAGGCCGGTCTGGGGCTCGCGGTGCTGCCCCACTACCTGGCCCGCCAGACGGATCTGGTCTGCCTGCTGCCGGAGCTCGGGGTGGATCAGCCCATCTGGCTGGTGCTCCACAGCGATCTCGCCCACTCCCGGCGGGTGCGGGCCGTGGCGGATCACCTCATCGCCCTGTTCGAGCGCGCCCGCTCCGCCCTGCACCCCTTCTCGGGCGACCCCAGATAGAGGGGCCGGGTCGCATCGGGGCAAAACAAAAGGGAGCTCAAAGGCTCCCTTTTGTCTGCGCGGCCTGCGCAGCATGATGTGCGCGGCCTCTTCGGCGTTGTGCCAGCGGCGGGGTCACGACTCCCGGCGCCAGTGGTAACGCCGCTCCGGGCGGCCACGCTGGCCGTAGTTGAGCTCCACGTCCAGCCGATCTTCTGACTCCAGAAACTCCAGGTAGCGGCGGGCCGTGGTGCGACTCAGGGAGAGGCGCAGGGCCACGGTGTCGGTGGAGAAGGTGTTGTCCGGCTCCCCCGCCAGCAGATCCAGCACCTGGCGCAGGGTGATGGCGTCGATCCCCTTGGGGGTTTCCCGCGCCTCCCGCCCCTGGTTGCGCGCCTTGCCCATCAGGCGGTCCAGGTCGCTCTGGGCCAGCTCCCCCGGCTCGCACAGGCGGCGATGGAGGACCAGGATCTCCTCCAGGCTCTGCTGGATACGAAACAGCCGCAGCGGCTTGATGACGTAGTCCTGCACGCCCAGGTTGAGGGCCTGCTGTATGGTCTCCACGTCGCAGGAGGCGGTCACCATCATCACCATCACCTCCCGGTTGTGGCTGCGCAGCCGGCTCACCCACTCCAGGCCCGAGCCATCGGGCAGGGAGATGTCGACCATCAGCAAGCGGGGCTCGCTCCCCGCCATCAGGCGATCCGCCTCGGCCAGGGTGCCGGCCCGCCCCATCAGGGAGAACCCGGCCGTGGAGGAGACCAGCTCCCCCAACATGGCGCCTATCCGCTCGTCATCCTCGATAATCAGCGTGAAGATTGGCTTCATGACTTACACCAATTGGTTTTTATTCAAATAGATACCGAACAGGGTCGTCTGCTCGGCGGTGCGGCGCCATTCTATCACGCCCCCCCGCCTGGCCACCGTCTTCTTGACCAGGAAGAGGCCGACCCCGTGATCCCCGGTCTGGCGGCTGACACCGTAGTCGAACAGGTGATCCGCCAGCGCCTCGTCCACCCCCTCGCCACTGTCCTCCACCTCGATCACCAGCCGCCGCCCCAGATCATCGAGGGAGAGCAGCACCCTGGGCGCGGCGTGCTCGCGGTTCCCCCAGGCGGCGCGAATGCCGTTGTCCAGCAGGTTGCCGATGCAGGTGATGAGATCCGCCGACACCTCGGCCGGATACTCCCCGAGGGCCGACCCCGCATCCAGCACCAGCTCCACCCCCAGCTCCCGCGCCCGGCTGAACTTGCCGAGGATGAGCCCGGCCACCGGCTTGTTCTCGATGACCCGCAGCAGATCCTGCAACATGTTCTGGCAGGCTTCGTTCTCCTGCTGGATGAGGTCTACCGCCTGATCCACGTGGCCGAGCTGGAGCAGGCCGGAGAGGCTGCTGAGCTTGTTGGCGAATTCATGGGTCTGGATGCGCAGCATCTCGCCGTACTGGCGCAGGTGGGTCACCTGCATGCCCAGGCTGCCGGTGCCGTCTGGCCGGCTGAAGATGAGCATGCGCCCCGGCTCGCGACCGCTGAGCTCCTGCCAGTGGCCGACGAAGTCATCCCCCTGCACGGTGAACCTGACCGCTCCCCCTTGCTGCAACGTGGGCACGAGGCCGGGGGCCAGCTCCGCCAGGGAGCGGCCCAGCAGGGCGTGGCGCCCGGTGCCGGGCAGTCGCAACTGATAGAAGGCGGCGCTGTTGAGCATGGTGATCCTGTGCTGGTTGTCCAGGGCCACTATCCCCTCCGAGATCCCCTCCAGCACCAGATCCTGCTGGGCGAAGCGATTGGCGATGGTCTCCGGCTCCAGATCCAGCAGGGTGCGGCGCAGCAGGTGCTGCACCCAGAGCGCCAGCAGCAGGCCGCACCCCAGCACCGCTGCGATGGCGCCGACCAGCAGGGCGATCCGCTCCTGATAGGTGCCCTCCACGGTGCGCATCAGATAACCCACCGCCACTGCACCGATGGCCTGGCCATCGGGCCCCACTACGGGAGCGAAGCAGCGGATGGCGGGACCCAGGGTGCCCACGTCCCGGGAGCAGTAGCTCTCGCGCGACTGGAGTGCAGGCCAGATGTCCTCCCCCCGGAAGGTCTGGCCCACCAGCTCGGGGGAGGGGTGGCTCAGGCGCCTGGCATGTTCGTCGGTCACCACCATGTAGGCGGCGTCGGTGCGGCTGCAGATCCCCTGCACATAATCCCGCAGCCCGGGATCGCTCCCCTTCTCCAGGGCCCGGACCACCCGGCTGTCCGCCGCCAGCACCCGGGCCAGATCGCTCCCCTTCTCCTTCAGGTTGTTCTCCAGCAGGTGGCGCATGAAGAGGGCGAGCAGACAGCCCAGGATCAGGATCAGCAGCAGTGACAAGCCAAGCGAGAGGGTGACTAGCTGGTGGCGCAGTTTCATCGTTCAACCTTGCAGCGGACAGGAAAGCCCAGGGTGAGGGTGTCCCCCGGCCGGGTCAGTGGCCAGCCTGGCGCACCTCAAAGGTGGCCACTCTAGCGCCTCCCCCGGCCGTTGTCGGTTAGCTGGCCCGCAAAGCCATATAAAAACTTAAACACCACGGCCCGGGCAAAAAACCTGAACGTGAGCTGTATCACACTATTTACTTAGCCTGCGAAATAAATATAATGCTTCGCAAGCTAAGTAATTGAGGTGCCCGTCATGAAAAAGGATCTGGAGATGTTGCGAGAACTCTCCCTCGCCGAGCAGCTGGGGCGATTGCACCGGCTCTGGCGCACCGTGGCCGATCTCGAGCTGGCACCTCTGGGGCTCACCCATCCCCGCTGGACCGCCCTGTGGAAACTCAGCCGCCTCGGCGGCCACCTCAGCCAGAAGACCCTGGCCGAGGCCCTGGAGATAGAGCTCCCCTCCCTGATGCGGACCCTGGGTCAGCTCGAGGAGCAGGGGCTGATCGAGCGCCATTGCTGCAGCCAGGACAAGCGGGCCCGCATCGTCACCCTGACCCCGGCGGGCAAGGCGCTGCTCGATCAGATCGAGGGCCGCATCATCGCCGTGCGCCGGGAGCTGCTCACCGGCATCAGCCAGCAGGAGCTGGCCCAGTTTGAAGACATTGTGCACCGCATCTCCGCCAACGCCCTCGGCAAGATAGCCGCACAGCATGAAGAGAGAGAATAAGATGACACCGGATCAACAATTCAAGCGCTGGATAAAGTGGGCCATCGTCTGCTTCGTCCTGGTGTTTGGCTACTTTCTGCTGGCCGACATCAAGATGCCCCTGACCCCCCAGGCCATGGCCACCCGGGGCGTCACCCGGATGGCCCCCCAGGTCAGCGGCAAGGTGGTCGAGGTCGCCGTCGCCAACAACCAGCACGTCAAGCAGGGGGATCTGCTGTTCGCCCTCGACCCGGAGCCCTTCCAGCTCGCCGTGGATCAGGCCAGGCTCGCCCTGGATCAGGCCAGGCAGCAGAACCGCCAGCTGGACGCGACCCTGACCGCCTATGAGGCGGAGTACAGCTCGCTGCGCACCCAGGCCGACCAGAAACAGCGGGAAGCGGCGCGCATCGACGCCCTCTACCGCCGTCACATGGTCTCTGAACAGCAGAAAGATGACGCCGACAGCGCCGCCCGCACCGCCCGTGCCAACCTGCTCGGCAGCCAGGCCCGGGTAGAGCAGGCCCGCGTCAACCGCGGCTTGCCAGGGGAAGACAACCTGCTGCTGCGCCAGGCCCGCAACCGCCTCGCCCAGGCCGAGCTCAACCTCGCCTACAGCCGGGTTCATGCGAGCCAGGACGGCATCATCACCAACCTGCAGCTCAAGCCTGGCAGCGTGGCCAATGCGGGCTCCCCCCTGCTGGCCCTGGTCTCCGAGCAGGTGGACGTGATCGCCGATTTTCGCGAGAAGAGCCTGCGCCACGTCAGCGCCGGCAGTCAGGCCCTCGTCGCCTTCGACGGCGAGCCCGGTCGCCTCTATCCTGCCCGCGTCGCCAGCCTGGATGCCGGGGTCAGCGCCGGCCAGTTTGACGCCAACGGCCAGCTTGCGAACCCCGTCGAGTCCGATCGCTGGGTGCGCGATGCCCAGCGCCTGCGCCTGCACCTGACCCTGGAGCAACTGCCCGCCCACCTGCCGGCCGGGGCCCGCGCCACGGTGCAGCTGCTGCCGGACAACACCCTGACCGGGCTGCTGGCCCGCGGCCAGATCCGTCTGCTCAGCCTGCTGCACTACATCTATTGAGATGACGACCATGAACCTGTGGCACAGACCCCTCACCCCCAACGAACTGCGCCAGTGTCTGCGCATCGCCTTTGGCTGTACCCTGGGGTTTGTGCTGTGCAAGATCTTCGGCTGGAGCAACGGGGTCTTCTTCACCGTCACCCCGGTGCTGCTGCTCGGCCTGGTGCCGGTGATGAACGGTCACGCCGCCCGCCAGCTCATCGCCTCCGCCGCCATGTGCGGTCTGGAAGTGGGGCTGCTCGGCGGCCTGTTCGGCGGCCACCCGGGGCTCATGACCCCCCTGGTCTTTTTGCTCTTCCTCTACCGTTTCGCCGCCATGTCCCGGGGCAGCCTGTTCCTGTTCGGTGCCAACGGGGTGCTCAGCCTCAGCATCATGCTGCACTTTGCCAGCTACCCCGGGATTGATCTGAACGACCTCATCTTCAGCAACCTCTGGGCCAGCGTCCTGTCGGTGCTCATCGCCTATCTGATGACGGCCCTCATTCCGGACGTGGAGGAGCGCCCCAGGCCGGCCCCCTCCCCCAAGGCGCCGCACCGGATGCGCCACGAAGCCCTGCTGGGGGCGTCCATCGCGACCCTCTCGTTCCTGGTGTTCCAGATCTTCGATCTGCGCGACTCCATGTCTGCCCAGGCCACCACCCTGCTGCTGCTCTTCCCCATGCACTGGAACGGCGCCCTGGACTATGCCCGCAAGCGGGCCATGGGCACCCTGCTGGGAGTGAGTTTCGGCATCCTGGGGCAACTGGTGCTCTATGACTGGTCCGGCTTGCTGCTGCTGGTGACCCCGGTGCTCTGGCTCGGCGCCATGCTGTTCAGCTATGCCCATGTGAAGGAGGCAAGCGGCTCCGGAGTCGGCTTCGGTGCCCTCACCACCCTCGGCATCCTGTTCGGCCAGTACCTGACCCCGGGCAACGACCTGGTGTTCAGCGCCCTCTATCGGGTGAGCAGCATCCTCTTTGCCATCGTGGTCACCCTGCTCGCCTGCTACCTCATCCACCGGCTGCTCAATCGCTTCGAGGCGACACGGTTCGGCCACTGACCCTTTTCTGCAGCCATTGGACGGCTCCCTTTCGCCCCGCTTGCCTGCCGGGGCGTTTTTTTGCCTGCCCCACGGACCAGAGGGAGACGGACGCATCCCGACGCAGGGCTCCCGCCACGAGGTTGCAGTTGTGCCTCATCCTGTTAGGCTCAAGGCCATATGACACCGTTGTGAGGATCAAACATGAAACACGCCAAGCTCTTTCTACTGGGGGCGGGCGCCATCACCCTGCTCGGCGGCTGCGATCTGGGCAGCGGCAAGCTGGGAGTGACCGGCGGCGATCCCGTCACCTATCTGTGTGAACAGAACCAGAAAGTGCAGGTTCGCTACTTCTCCCTCTCGGACGAGAGCCTGAACTTCGTCAAGCTCTCCCTCCCCGATGGCAAGGATTACACCCTGCCACAGGCGGTTTCCGCCTCCGGCGCCCGCTATACCGACGATCACGAGGTGGTCTGGTGGAACAAGGGCAAGGAGGGGTTCGTCGAGATGCGTGATGACGCCGGGGAGTGGCAGAGCCGCTACAACGACTGCAAGGAGCAGTGATCCGCGCCGTCATGGCACAGAGCCCACACGAAACACCCCGGCCTGGCCGGGGTGTTTGTCATTTCACTTCCACTTCAAATCGGGCCACAACCCGAGCCGGAATGGCTTGCTGATTCTGCTCCGATGGCCGGTAGCGCAGCTGCGCCAGCCCGGAGATGGCGATGAGATCCAGCACGCCGGGAGGCCGGGACTCCAGTACCTCTGGGCTGAACAGCGTGCCATTGGAATCGATGAGGTAGCGAAGGGTCACATACCCCTTGACCGGCCTCTTCGCCGGCAGCCCCCCGACCGGGTTAAAAGTGATGGCATCCCCCACCAGCACCCAGTATTCGGGCAGCGTTTCCCAGGTGACATCCACCGGAGGCTGATTCAGCTTGGCGGTGGGGCTGGCACAGCCCCCGAGCAGGGCCAGGGCGGCCCACAGCAACAACCCTTTCACACGCACTGACATTCCCTCTTCGTCAAACCGCTCGGATCCTTGAGCGGACAGCCAGTGTCAGACAGCGAGGCTCATCCGGGAAGCCCCCATCTGGCAGGCAAAAAAAAGCCAACCCCGGAGGGCTGGCCTTGTGATCTCTCACGGCTCAGGCGCGCTTGTCGCTTACCACCAGCCAGAGGGCATGAACCATGCCGGGCAGACCGCCCAGCAAGGTCAGCACTATGTTGATGAGGAAATGGAGGCTGAAGCCTACCTGGATAAAGGCGCAGACCGGGGGGAGAAAGATGGCCAGCAGGATCTTGAGCAGATTGTTCATCGGGATTCCTCGTGTAAACAGCGCTTGGGGTTGGCCTAACCATAAACACCCAAAGCCTCAACTGCAAACCAGACAGGGGATCCGCTCTCCTCCTTTCCGCCAGGCGTTGAGGTCGTGAACCATCTGATTGCGGCTGCCACGCCAGAGCAGACCGGGATCCGCCAGGGCCTTCTCGAACCTGCCATCCACCAGCACGTCCAGCAAGGCCACCAGCTCCCGCTGGGCCGGGCTGAGATCGGCCAGCAGATAACCGGTCCAGCACCAGATGTCCTTGCCGGGGCACTCGGCCCGCACCCGCTTCACCAGCGCCAGCACATGCGGCACGTTGGCGGGGTGGAGCGGATCGCCGCCGGAGAGCGACAGTCCGCGCCGCTTGATGCGGCTGTCGTTGAGATCGTGAATGATGCGATCGCTCATCGCCTCATCGAACGGCTTGCCCCCATCGAGCCGCCAGGTGCTCTGGTTGTAGCAACCGGGGCACTGGTGCTCGCAACCCGACACGAACAGGGTGGCGCGGGTGCCGGGGCCGTTGATCACATCGACCGGGTAGTACTGGTGGTAGTGCATTCGAGTTCTCCGGGTTAACGGCCAACCCCCTCCCAACCTCCCCCTTCGAAAGGGGGAGGAGCTTCTTTGCCCCCCCCCTGCCAAGGGGAGGGCTGGGGTGGGGTCTGCCCGCTTACATATGCTTGACGCGGCGCTTCACCTCTTCCTGCTTGCCCGCGTTGAAGGGGCGCGCATCCGGGCTGCCGAGATAGCCGCACACCCGGCGGGTCACCGACACCTTGGCCGGGTCGTGGTTGCCGCAGCGCGGGCAGGTGAAGCCCTTGGAGGTGCACTCGAACTCGCCGGTGAAGCCGCAGTCGTAGCACTCGTCGATGGGGGTGTTGGTGCCGTAGTAGGGCACCTTGTCATAGCTGTAGTCCCAGACATTCTCCAGCGCCTCCAGGTTGTGCTGGATGTTGGGGTACTCGCCGTAGCAGATGAAGCCGCCGCTGGCGATGGGCGGATAGGGCGCCTCGAAGTCCAGCTTGTCGTAGGGGTTCACCTGCTTCTCCACGTCCAGGTGGAAGCTGTTGGTGTAGTAGCCCTTGTCGGTCACCCCGGCCACCACGCCAAACTCCTTGGCGTCGATGCGGCAGAAACGGGTGCAGAGGTTCTCGCTCGGGGTGGAGTAGAGACTGAAGCCGTAGCCGGTCTCCTCCTTCCACTCGTCGGTGGCCGCCTTGAGCCGCGCGATGATGGCGATGGCCTTCTGGCGCAGGGTCTCGCTGTCGAACAGGTGGACGTCTGTGCCATAGAGGGCGTTGATGGTCTCGTGTACCCCGATGTAACCCAGCGAAATGGAGGCGCGGCCATGTTTGAAGATCTCGCTGATGTTGTCATCGGCCTTGAGGCGCACCCCGCAGGCCCCCTCCATGTAGAGGATGGGGGCGACCCGGGCCTTGACCCCGTCCAGGCGCTTGATGCGGTACATGAGCGCTGTCTTGGCCACCCGCAGGGCGGCATCCAGCTTGTCCCAGAAGTCCGCTTCATCGCGGGATTTCAGGGCAATGCGCGGCAGGTTGAGGCTCACGACACCTAAGTTGTTGCGCCCTTCGTGGACCAGCTCGCCATTCTCCTCGTAGGCACCGAGGAAGGAACGGCACCCCATGGGGGTCTTGAAGGAGCCTGTGACCTTGACCACCTGGTCGTGGTTGAGGATGTCCGGGTACATCCGCTTGGAGGCGCACTCCAGCGCCAGCTGCTTGATGTCGTAGTTGGGATCCCCCTGCTTGTGGTTCAGGCCATCCTTGATGGCGAACACCAGTTTCGGGAAGACGGCGGTCTTCCTGTTCTTGCCAAGGCCGGCGATGCGGTTGCCAAGGATGGCGCGCTGGATGAGGCGCGATTCCCAACTGTCCCCCAGGCCAAAGCCGAAGGTGACAAACGGCGTCTGACCGTTGGCGGTGTGCAGGGTATTGACCTCGTATTCGAGGGACTGGAAGGCGTCGTGGCACTCCTTCTCGGTGCGGGCCATGGCATAGGCATCCACGTCCCTGATCCCCCACTCCTCGGCCACCTCCCGGTGCTTGTGCCAGCTGATGGCCACATAGGGTGCCAGCACTTCGTCGATGCGGTTGATGGTGGTGCCGCCATAGATATGGCTCGCCACCTGGGCGATGATCTGGGCGGTCACCGCAGTGGCGGTGCTGATGGATTTGGGAGTGTCTATCTCCGCGTTGCCCATCTTGAAGCCGTGGGTCAGCATCCCCTGCAGATCGATCAGCATGCAGTTGAACATCGGGAAGAAGGGGGAGTAGTCAAGATCGTGGAAGTGCAGGTCGCCGCTCTCGTGGGCCTGCACCACGTCACGGGGCAGCATGTGACTGATGGCGTAATGCTTGGCGACGATGCCCGCCAGCAGGTCACGCTGGGTCGGGATCACCTTGGAGTCCTTGTTGGCGTTCTCGTTGAGCAGGGCCGCGTTGGTCTGCTCCACCAGGCCGCGGATCTCCTGGGCCAGACGACCCCTGGCCTCGCGGGCCTGATCCCGGTCGTGACGGTATTCGATGTAGGCACGGGCGATGGCCTTGTCGTCGGAGGCCATCAGGTGGTTCTCGACCCGGTTCTGGATCTCGTGGATGTCTACCTCCCCTCGCCCCTCCAGCTCCTGGCTGACAGCGGCGGCAATGCGCTCTGCCAGCGCCGGACTGGCCTGATTGACCGCTGCCGCCGCTCGGCTGACCGCATCGCGGATCAGTTGGCCATTGAATGGTGCACGACATCCATCGCGTTTGATCACTACCGGTTTCATCGATTTTCCCCGTATTGAAAGACCTGGTGGCCACCCTCGGCTCACCCTCGTTGAGTCCCCTTCTCCACGCCCGTCCCCGGCGCAAACAAGGTCAGCCAAGGCTTGAAACACCTGGGCTGACACTGAGAGGGCGACCACTTATGCACAGCTTTATGACACTATATATGGGTGTTTTTTTTATGCTTACACCTATATGTGGGGTCTATTAGGCACCAAAGCGGTACCCTGTTTCTTGATCCAGAACAGGTTTTAGAAGGAGTGGGGCAGTTCACAATCAGCGCCAAAGGGAGCTCTTTTTGCTCACCCCAGACGGGATGCGGGCTCCCGCCCGGCAAGGGATAAAAAGAGAGGGGCACGCCTTCCGACAACAATTGACCGAGGCGCCAGAGAGCGGGAGAGCACATACTGGGGAACAGTCTGTCCCTTGCGGAAAACACACGTGACCAAGGTCTTGCTCCTGCTCTCCCTCCTCTCCCTCCCGCTGCTGGCCGCCGAGATCCTGGTGATCAGCAGCTATCACCAGAGCAACCAGTGGGATCAGAGCTACAGTGCCGGCCTAGAGAAACACCTCAAGCAGGCGCATCACCTCGGCTATCTCTATCTGGACACCAAGCGCCAGCCCGGCCAGACCCGTGACGAACTGCTCGCCAAGGGAATGGCCGCCTACCGGACCCACCAGCCAGCGCTGGTGATCCTGGGGGATGACAACGCCATCAACGCCCTCGCCCGACCCATCGCCGCCCTGGGCACCCCTGTGGTGTTTCTCGGCATGAACGAGAATCCGCGCCCCAAGGGGCTGGTCGGCCACCCCCTGATCACCGGCGTCCTGGAACGCCCCCTGCTCAAGCGCAGCATCAGCGAGATGAGTCAGTTGATGGGAGGGCTGGAGCGTGCCCTGGTGCTGTTTGACGAAAGCGAGGTGTCCCGCACCGCCGTCGCCCACGAGTTCAAGGCCCGCAGCGAGCTGCGGGTCGGCCAGACCCGGGTGAGCAGCCGGCAATTCACCGACTACCGGCGCTGGCAGGAGGCGGTGCTCGCCAGCCGGGAAAATGGCTATCAGGCGCTCTTCCTCGGCCTCTACCACACTCTCACCGACGCGCAGGGCCAGCATGTGAGCGAGCAACAGGTGCTGGCATGGACCAGCGCCAACAGCCCGGTGCCACTGTTCTGCTTCTGGGCCTTTGCGGTGGGCAGGGGAGCCGCCATCGGCGGCCTGGTGCTCGACGGCCACAGTCAGGGAGAGAGAGCCGCCGAACTGGCCAATGCCATCCTCTCGGGCACGGCGCCCGGCGCCCTCTCCCCCCGCGCCGCATCCCGCGGGGAATATCTGTTCAGCAAGAGCGAACTGGCACGCTGGCACCTGACGGCTCCCGATGCCTGGCAGGACAAGGTGAGTTACGTCGAGTGAGCCCACCAACGACAAACCCGGCCAATGGGCCGGGTTTGTCTGCTCAAACGTGCATCCTCAGGGCTGAATGGCCGCCTGCAACTCGGCTTCGGTCCATATGGTGATCCCCAGCTCCTGGGCCTTGGCGAGCTTGGAGCCTGCCGCCTCCCCCGCCACCAGCACGTCGGTCTTGGCCGACACGGAGCCCGCCACCTTGGCCCCCAGGGCCTGCAGCGCCGCCTTGGCGTCGTTGCGGGACAAGGCGGTGAGGGTGCCGGTCAGCACGAAGGTCTTGCCGGCAAAGGGCTGATCGCTTGCCTCTTTCTTCTCGATGACCGGCCAGTGGATACCGGCGGCCAGCAGGGCGTCGAGCACCTCGATGTTGTGGGGCTGGCGCAGGAAGTAGTAGACGTGCTTGGCCACTATGTCTCCCACGTCAGCCACTTCCAGCAACTGCTCCACCGAGGCGGCGCGCAGGGCATCCAGGGTGAGGAAGTGGTTGGCGAGGTTCAAGGCGGTCGCCTCCCCTACTTCGCGGATCCCCAGGGCAAACAGGAAGCGGGGCAGGGTGGTGCTGCGGGCGGCATCGATGGCGGCCACCAGGTTGAGGGCCGATTTTTGCCCCATCCGATCGAGCCCGGCCAGCTGGATGGCGTTGAGGCTGAACAGGTCCGCCGGGGTCTTCACCAGCCCCTTGTCCACCAGTTGCTCCACTATCTTGTCGCCAAGGCCATCCACATCCATGGCGCGACGGGCGGCGAAATGCTTGATCGCCTCCTTGCGCTGGGCCTCGCAGAACAGGCCGCCGGAGCAGCGGGTCACCGCCTCCCCTTCCAGCCGCTCCACCGCCGAGCCGCACACCGGGCACTCGGTCGGGAAGAGGATCGCGCGGGCATCCGCCGGGCGCTGCGCCTCCACCACAGCCACGACCTGGGGGATCACGTCCCCGGCCCGGCGCACGATCACGGTGTCGCCGATCATGACGCCAAGGCGCGCGATCTCGTCCGCATTGTGCAGGGTAGCGTTGGAAACGGTGACGCCGCCGACAAACACCGGCTTGAGCTTGGCTACCGGGGTGATGGCACCGGTGCGGCCCACCTGGAACTCGACATTCTCAAGCGCCGTCATCTCCTCTTCGGCCGGGAACTTGTGGGCGGTGGCCCAGCGCGGTGCGCGGGCCACAAAGCCGAGCTCCCCTTGCAGTGCGATGTCGTCCACCTTGTAGACCACGCCGTCGATCTCGTAGGGGAGATCCCCGCGACGCGCCAGAATGTCGTCGTGGAACGCCTGACAACCGCTGGCACCCTCTTTGAGCTTCACTTCCGGGCTGAGCGGCAGACCCCAGGCCTTGAGCTGATTGAGGCGACCGAAGTGGGACTCCCCCAGCTCGTCGCCACCGACTCCCACGCCGTAGACATAGAAGCTGAGGGGGCGGCTGGCGGTGATGCGTGAATCGAGCTGGCGCAGGCTGCCGGCAGCGGCGTTGCGCGGGTTGACGAACACCTTCTCCCCCGCCGCCAGCGCATCGCGGTTCATCGCCTCGAACCCCGCCTTGGGCATGAAGACCTCCCCACGCACCTCCAGCCGCGCCGGCCACCCCTGGCCTCGCAGGGTCAGGGGAATGGCCTTGATGGTGCGCACGTTCTCGGTGATCTCCTCCCCCGTGGTGCCGTCCCCGCGAGTGGCGGCCTGTACCAGCTGGCCAGCCACGTAGAGCAGGCTCACCGCCAGACCGTCGAGCTTGGGTTCGCAACAGAAGGTGAAATTCACCTCCCGCTTGAGGCGATCACTAATGCGTTGCTCGAACGCCTGCAACTCCTCGCTGCTGAAGACGTTGTCCAGACTCAGCATGGGGATCTCGTGGCGTACCTGCTTGAAGGCGGTCAGCGGCTGGCCTCCCACCCGCACGCTCGGCGAGGCCGGGGTTTTCAGCTCGGGATGCTCGGCCTCCAGCGCAATCAGCTCGCGCATCAGGCGATCGTATTCGGCGTCCGGCACCGTGGGGTTGTCCAGCACATAGTACTGATGGCCGTACTCGGTCAGCAGCTCACACAGTTGACGGTGGCGGGAGAGGATATCGCTCATGAAAAAGTCTCGAAGTGTGATGGAACATTCAGTCTGGGGCAGAAACAAAAATGCGGCACCGGGGTACCGCACTTTTCATTGTTCAAGCCCCATGGCGCATCAGTCGCGGCTGGCCTCGTAGGCCGCCAGCTCGTGACGGTAGCGGGCGATGTCGTCGTCGCTGAGGGGACTGCGCGAGGCGTCGGTCAGCATGGCATCGAGATCGCTCGCCAGCTGATCCGCGGCCTGCAACATGTGCTCGAAGGCGAAGGCGGCATTGCTGCGAAGGGGCAGTTGCATGAAGAGGGACACACCCGGGGTGCTGAACTGCTCCATGCGATAGGGGTTGAAGGTACCCGGCTTGACCATGTTGATCATGGAGAAGAGCACCTCCCCCTTGCCGCCCAGATCTTCGTGACGGTGGAAGATGTCCATCTCGCCAAACTTGAAGCCCAGCGCCAGCAGGGAAGAGAGCAGGGTCGCCCCTTGCAGATCGTGGCCGGGACGGGCCATCAGGTTGATGACATAGACATCCTGCCAGATCTTCTCGACCGGGGCCGGAGCGGGTTCTGGCTCGGCTGTGTGAACCGGCTCTTCATAGGCTGGCTCGTCATCGTAAGCGGGCTCTTCATAAGCCGGCTGGGCGTAGCGGGGAGCCTGCTGGGCAACCGGTGCCGGCTCGCGTGCACCGAAGGTCGGCGCCTGGGCATAGGCCGGCTCCACCAGCGGCTCTTCGTCCAGCGGCTGCATCATGGGCTCGCGCTGCGGACGGGAACGGTGTACCGGGGTACGGCGGATCACCTGGGCAGGTTTGCGCACCGGCGCAGCAGGGGCCTCTTCAACAGGGGCGGCAACCGGCTCTTCATAGTCCTCTTCTTCCTCATACACAGGCTGAGGGGGGACAGGGCGAGCGGCAGGCTTGCGCACCACGGGAGGCGGCAGATCAGCGTCGTCATCTTCATCATCGAAGGCGGGAACGGGGGCGACACGGCGGGGTTCGGGCTGACGGGCCTCGTCGCTACGCAGTTTGGGCTCGGCACGACGGCCACCGCTCACCACACGCACCTGACCGATGCCATCGCTGTCGAAGGCGTCGTTGTCACGCTCACGGGACTTGGACTCCATCCGACCCAGGGGTTTCTCCTTGATCGGTGCCTGACGATTCTTTCTGTTGCTCCACAACCCGTGAATGAGCAATGCCGCGATGGCAATACCGCCCAGGGCAACCAAGATGTAACGCAATTCCTGCATTAGCTGCTTCTCTTTCTAGTTTTGCTCAGCCAAAGCGACGGCTTCACCGATATCGACCGACACTATGCGCGAAACCCCGGGCTCTTGCATCGTGACGCCAACCAGCTGCTCGGCCATCTCCATGGAGACCTTATTATGACTGATGTAAACGAACTGTACTGTGCTCGACATCTCTTTGACAAGAGAACAGAAGCGACCGACGTTCACTTCATCGAGCGGTGCATCCACCTCATCCAGCAGACAAAATGGTGCTGGATTGAGTCTGAAGATGGCAAAAACCAGCGCAAGGGCGGTTAGCGCCTTCTCCCCCCCGGAAAGCAGGGCAATGGTAGCATTCTTCTTGCCCGGAGGTCTTGCCATGATGCTCACTCCGGCCTCCAAAAGATCATCCGAGGTCAGCTCAAGCCAGGCACTGCCCCCCCCGAACACTTTTGGGAACAGGGATTTTAAATCTTCATTGACCTTATCGAAAGTGTCGCGGAAGCGTATTTGTGTTTCTTTATCAATTCTTTTAATGGCTTGGCTCAAGGTGTCGAGGGCCTGCTCCAGATCCTGGCACTGATTTTCCAGGTAGCTTGCGCGGGTTTTCGCCTCCTCATACTCCTCCAGTGCCGCCAGGTTGATGGCGCCAAGCGCCTCCACCTGCGCCTCCAGCGTCTGGATCTCCTGGCGCAGCTTGCCGCGATCAGCGGCAATCAGCACCGCCTGATCGAGGTCCACCAGGCGCACGCCCAGCTCTTCGAACTGCTCGTGCAGTCCCTGCCTGCGCGTCAGGTTGCGCTCGCGCTCGAGCCGCAGAGTCGCCAGCTTCTCTTGAATTTTCACCAGCTGCTTGTGATCGGCGCTTCTGGCCTGCTCCAGCTCGGTCAGCTGGCGATCCAGCTCCGCGAGCCGCTGGTGACAGGCCAGTTGCTGCGCCTCAAGATTGCGCTGTTCGACCAGCAGGGGCGACAGATCCTGACTCGGAGCGGCCCCTGGCTCCTTGAGTTCCGCCAACTCCAGGCCGAGACGGGCCAGCTCCTGCTCGCGCAGCGTGATGAGCTGGCGCTGGTTCTGCTGCTCCAGTTGTAGCCGCTGGCAGGCCGCCTGCTGCTGCTCCCGGCGAAGGCGCGCCTCTTCCAGCGCCCGCTCCGCCCCGCTCACCTGCTCCTGGGCGAGCAGCAGCGCCTCGGCGAGTACCTCCCCCTGCTCCTGCAGTTCGCCAAGGGCCGCGTCATCCTGCTCAAGCCGCTCCCCGGCCGACGCCAGCCGCTGCGCCTCCTCAGCCTGCTCCTTATCGAGCCGGGCCAGCTCTTCCCCCAGCTGGCCCAGGCGCTGCAAGCGCTCCTGGCGCTGCCCCTCGCGCAGACTCCAGGCTTCGCGCAGTTGCTGCCACCGCAGCTCCTGCTCGCGCAGGGTGTGCTGAGCCAGCTCATGGGCACTGTGCTGCTGGGCCCGCGCTGCATCGGCGGCGGCAAGCTGCTCGTCGAGTCTGTGCAGCACCTCCCGACCCGCGGCCAGTTCGGTGTGCAGCCGCTCACGTTCACCGAGCAGCGCCAGGGTACCCAGGGCCATGCCCTCCCCCAGATCCGCCCAGTTGGGGCCGAACCAGTCTCCGGCGGGAGTGAGCAGCGACTCACCGGCAGAGAGGCTGTGCAGGCGGGACAGCGCCTCCTCCCTGCTCTCTGCCAGCCAGATGGCATTGAGGAAAGCCGGAATGTGCTCGCCCCCCAGTTGCGCCGCCAGGGTACCGGCCCTGGCTGACTGGGCCGGGCCAATCCAGAGTCCGGGTTGCGCCAGGTTGCACTCGTCCGCCGGGATTGCGGTGAGCCAGCGGCCGAGCACCTTGTCCAGCCCCCGGGCCCACTCGGGGGGAACCTGCAACCGATCCGCCAGGGTGGCGCCCGCCATCTGCTCCCCCAGGATCTGATCCAGGGTGGCGAGGCGCGCCTCCAGCTCGCGCAGCAGGCCCTGCTGGCGACCCTGCTCTGCCTTGAGTGCTTCATGGCGCGACACACCGGCCTGCCACGCCGCATCGGCTTCCTCATGGCGGGCGCGGGAGAGCGAGAGTTCCGCCGCCAGCGCATCGAGCGCCGGTTGCAGGTTCTCCCCCTCCCCGCCAAGGGGCCCGGCCTGTTCGTCTTCCAGCTTGAGGCGGGCAAGCCGGGTCTTGGCCTGCAGCTCCTGCAGACCGTTCACCTCGGCGCGGGTCTGGTTGAGCCGCCCCTGCAACTGGCCCAGCTGCTGCTGCCACTGCTGCTGACGCTGGCGCGCCTGCTCGAGCCGATCGCCCGCTACCGCACGCACGCTCTGCTGGTCGGTGAGCAACTGCTCACACTGCTCGAGGCGCGCCGACGCCACCTCCCCCTGCAACGTGCTGTCGCCCAGTTGCTCCAGCTGGCCGGCCAGCTGGGCCTTGAGGCCGTCGATACGCTCACCGAGGGACTGCCGCCTCGCCTGCCAGTCGCGGCCCAGCTCGCTCTGGTGCAGTTGCTGCTGCTCGAGGCGAGCGATAGCCTGCCCGCCGAGAAAAATCTGCTGCTGGCGGCTGGCCTGCTCGGCCTGCGCCTCCTGGCGGGCCACCGACAGGGTGACGTGACGCCCTTCGTCTGCAGTGCGCTTGGCATCGAGGGCCGCCAGCGCCTGTTCAGTCTGGGCCAGTTCGGTCTTGGCTTCGCCAAGACGTGTCTCCAGCGCCCACAGTTCCGAGCCGATCAGTTCGCTGCGGGCCGCGCGACTGCGACTCTTGAGCTGCTTGTAGCGCTCGGCGGTCTCGGCCTGGGCCTTGAGATGTTCGAGGCGCGAGCCCAGTTCGCTACGGATATCGCCAAGGCGTTCCAGGTTCTCCTGGGTATGGCGGATGCGCTGCTCGGTCTCGCGGCGCCGCTCCTTGTAGCGGGAGACCCCGGCGGCCTCTTCCATGAACAGCTTGAGATCGGCGGGGCGGGACTCCACCAGCCGGCTGACGGTGCCCTGTTCGATGATGGCGTAACTGCGAGGCCCAAGGCCGGTGCCGAGGAAAAGATCGGTCACATCCTTGCGGCGGCACTTCTGGCCGTTGATCTGGTAGTGATTGGAGCCGTCGCGCAACACTTCGCGGCGCACCGAGATCTCGGTAAAGCGGCCGAACTCGCCGGGTACCCGGTTGTGGGGATTGTCGAACACCAGCTCCACCGAGGCGCGGCCATGGGCGCTGCGGTTGATGGAGCCGTTGAAGATGACGTCGGTCATGTTCTCGCCGCGCAGATGGCGGGCGGAGCTCTCCCCCAGCACCCAGCGCACGGCGTCGATGACGTTGGATTTGCCGCAGCCGTTGGGGCCCACCACGGCGGTCATGTCGGCGTTGAGTTCGATGCGGGTCGGCTCGACAAACGACTTGAAACCGGCGAGTTTGATCAATTTCAGACGCATGGCGGCCTATGTGGGTAACGAAATAAAGAGGAGGCGGGCAGGCGACTTTACCAAATCAAAGGCTTGTTTGTAATATGCTGGCACTTTCCCCATTCACTGATGGAGCTCACATGAGCCAATCACCCCACATGGTCAAAGATTCGGTCAGCGGTGCAGACTACTTCCTGCGCGGGTTCTCACTCATCCGCCAGCCCGGCATCCGCACCTTCGTGCTGATCCCCCTGCTGGTCAACTTCGTGCTCTTTGCCGGTGCCTTCTACGCCCTGTTGCTACAACTGGACGGCCTGTTCGCCTGGCTGCACCAGCAGATCCCGAGCTGGCTCTCCTGGCTTGATTACCTGCTCTGGCCCATCGCCCTCATCACCATACTGGTGGTCTTCTCCTTCATCTTCAGCTCGGTGGCCAACTGGATAGCTGCCCCTTTCAACGGCCTGCTGGCAGAGAAGGTGGAACAGATCCTCACCGGTGAAGCCATGAATGACACCGGCATGCTGGATGTGGTGAAAGATGTGCCCCGTACCTTCGGCCGCGAATGGACCAAGCTGAAATACTATCTGCCCAAGGCCATCGGCTGCCTGATCCTCTTCCTGATCCCGGTAGTGGGCCAGACCCTGGCACCCGTGCTCTGGTTCCTGCTCAGCGCCTGGATGATGGCGATCCAGTATGTCGATTATCCGTTCGACAACCACAAGATCGGCTTCATCACCATGCGCGACGCCCTCAAGCAACGTCGTGGCAAGTGCCTGAGCTTCGGCGCCCTGGTGACCCTCTTCTCCGCCATCCCGGTGGTGAATCTCTTCGTGATGCCGGTGGCCATCTGTGGCGCCACCGCCATGTGGGTGGACCAATACCGTAGCGAGCAACTTGGACGCTGAACCGCGTCATCATGATCAAAAGAGGGGGCGAAAGCCCCCTTTTCATTACTTAATCTAATGCATAACCAAGATAGCTTGTCGCCCCAGCGCAGGGTTGTTAGGATGCGGGCCTTTCTCGCACCCTGGGATATCTCATGTTACATGCACTCTTCTTGCTCGGCCTGGTGGCCGAAGGGATGACTGGCGCGCTGGCAGCGGGTCGGCGACGGATGGATCTGTTTGGCGTCGTGATCATCGCCTCGGCGACGGCCATCGGTGGCGGTACCATTCGGGATGTGCTGCTGGGCCACTATCCCCTGCTCTGGGTCGAGCACCCCGAATACGTGCTGCTGGTGGCGGGCGCCGCCATGGCCGGGGTCATCTCGGCCCCGCTGATGCGCTACCTTGGCAAGCTGTTCCTGGCGCTCGATGCCCTGGGGCTGGTGGTCTTCTCCATCTTCGGGGCTGCCCGGGCGCTCGAGATGGGCCACGGGGCCGGCATCGCCTGCATCATGGCCGTGGTGACCGGCGTGTTCGGGGGGGTGCTGCGGGACTTGCTGTGCCAGCGCATCCCGCTGGTGTTCAAGCGCGAGCTCTATGCCGCCGTCTCGCTGATCACCGCCGCGCTCTACTGCTTTGCGCTGCACCATGGGCTGCCCAACGACTGGGCCGCTTTCGGTGCCATCGGCATCGGCTTCGTGCTGCGGCTCCTGGCGGTACGCTTCAAGTGGGGACTGCCCACCTTCAACTATCAGTACGCCACCCATTGATCGCGCCAGTTCCTGGCCATATCGCACGGATAACGAGCAACAAAAAAGCGCCATACGGCGCTTTTTTGTTGGGCATCGGCAAGAGAGGAAAGGGTCAGTTGATCCCTTCCGAGCTGAAGAAGGTCGCCTTGTCGGCGATGAAACGCACCTTGATGTTCTTGCCTTCCCCTCCCCAGACACAGCTCGTGGTGCCGAGAGCATCGTCGCAACGCTCGGCCTTGCCGAGGATGGCACTCGCTTCGGCATAGCTCATCCCGACTTTCAGCTTGTCGTAGCTCTCGCGGTTGAGCTTGCCGCAACCAGTCAACAACAGGGCGATGAGCCCCCCGATCACAATCTGCTTCATCTTTCTCTCCTCTGGCTGGAGTCCAGAGCCTAGCAGCTTGGTCCCCCTCAATGCCAGCGGCAAAAAGACACAATCGGCACTCAACTCTTGAGACGATCCCGACTCACCAGCTGCGAACGGGACCCGTGTCCAAGTGTACGAAGTTGTCGGAAGGGTAATAACCCACACCGCCCACCTTGAGGTTCAGGGCGGCCTTGCGCAGGTGCGCCAGCTGCACGCCGGGGATGCGCACGTCAACCGCCTGCCCCAGGGTGTGGTAGCTGTGCTTGGCGACGCCGCGACTCTTGCGCCGCTTCTGCTGATTGGTGGCCGGGGAGCGATAGCCCGAGATGAGCTGGATTTCGCCGTGGCGCCCCAGCTTGTGTTGCAGCAGAAAGAGCTGATCGAACAGCTTTCTGTCGATGTTGAACACTTCGTTGCGACGGTAGTCACGGAAAATATGGTTGAGCTCCGCCAGCCCGTCGCTCAGATAGTGGCCATCTTCCCAATAACTGGCGCGTACCCGCTCGCCGGTATTGAGGTTGAAGAAACTCAGTTCCCGTCCCGAAGTGCTGCGGCTCGCCAGCGCAGGGAACGACAGCAGGCTGGTCCCCATCAGGCAACCCGCCCCCAGCAGCAGACGGCGTCGGCTTATCCCTTGTCCCAGCATCCGTTGTCCGTCCATCTCATGGTGAAGTCACACAGGTGAATGAATTTGATACAAGGGCCGAAACTACCTGCCAGAAAAAGCGCTGTCAAACCCCATTCACCCATGAAAAAGCCCGGCACGGGCCGGGCTTTTCACTCTGTGGCGAGGATCACAGCAAGCGGCTTTGATAGCTGACTCTGTCGAATCCGTAGATATCGTTGCGCAGTTGCTGACGTCCCTCTTCATCAATCCAGCTGCTCCAGTAGACGGTAAACACCGGGATAGGGTTGCTCAGGGGCAGCCACTTGGTCTGGGTCTCTTTCAGGATGCTGGCCACCTTGTCCGGCTGATAGCGGGAGTCCGCCAGCAGCAGCTCTGCCAGATCGTCGGCGTGTTCCACCCGGATGCAACCCGAGCTGAAGGCACGGGCCCCCTGCTCGAACAGCGCCTTGCGCGGGGTGGAGTGGAGATAGATGGCATCGTTGTTGGGCAGATAGAACTTGTAGCGACCCAGGGCATTGTGATCCCCCGGCTTTTGCCGCAACCGGTAAGGGAAACCGGAGGCCAGCGCATGGTGCCAGCCATCTTCGCTGAACTGCACCGGATTGCCCTCGCCGTCGATCACCTCGAACTGTTCGCGATCCAGGTAGGCAGGATCGCGCCCGAGCTTGGGCAGAATGTCCTTGCTCAGGATGGAGCGCGGCACGTGCCAGGCCGGGTTCAGCACGATGGAGCGGATCTCGCTGGCGAGGATGGGGGTGGCCCGCTGCTCCTTGCCGACGATGACCCGACTGGTGAAGACCTCGCTGCCAGACTCCACCACGCTCAGGCGGTAGTCCGGAATGTTGACCAGCACATAGCGACCGGCAAGGTGATCCACCAGATCACGGCGCCACAGGTTGCGTACCAGCAGGCTGGCGCGCACCTCGGGGCCGGTATTGAGCCAGCTGCGGGTCTGACGGCCGATGATGCCGTCGGCCGTCAGGCCGTGGCGGCGCTGGAACTGCTTGATGGCCTGTTCGGTCTCGGGATCGTAGAGGCTGTCCTGGTGAGTCGGGGCACTGTCCCCCAGTTCGTTCAGGATGGAGCGGATCTGGCCGAGCTCGGTCGAGCTCTCCCCGGCCCGCAGGGTCGGCATGGAGAGAGTGGGCCAGTGCTTGGCCATGGGCATGGCCAGCAGCTTGCGCACTTCTTCGCGCACGGCGTCGTATTCCGCCACCTGTGGCCTGAGTTGCCTGACCTGCTCCAGCAGATTGTCTCCCTGGGGGGCATGGGCCAGGGGGCGGTTCAGATCCAGCTTGAGGGTCTGCATCTGTTCGCGCGCGACCAGATCCATCCCTCGCCAGGCCTGCTGGAACCGGGCCAGCTTGCCAAAGGCCTCATCGTAGAGGGCACCGCGCCGATCCGCCGGGGTCTTTTGCAACTGCTGCCAGAGGCGGTAGAAATCCGGATGCAGCTGGGCCAGCACCGCTTCCTGCAACTGCTGTTCAAGCTCATGACGAGCCTGCTCGGCCACCTCGTTCTGATACCAGTCATGCTGGATGCTGGGACTGGCCACTACCGCCTGTTCCGTGCTGGCATGAACCATGCTGGCCGGCCAGCAGCCCAGCCAGATGAGATTCGCCAATGCCAACCAATACTTCTTACCCATGCTTCTTACCACGCTTGCCTCAAATCGGTTCATTTCGGCCTGTCAGGCGCGACGGTCAGGACCCCATGATGCGTGAATGCCGACGACTTTGCTAGCGGACGGAGGTGTAACGACGCCAGATGAGTTCCTGCTCCCCGCTGTCGCCGACGGCCACTATCGCCTCGTTGAACCGCGCTACGAATTCCCCGGACAGGGTCTTCTTGCTCAACATGAAAAAGGTGGGCGTCTCATGGATCGCCATGGTGTGGGGGACGACCACATCCGACAGCCCCTCTCTCTTCAGACCCCAGGGCGTGGCCAGACTATCCCCGAGAAAACCGTCTATCCGCCCAAGCAGCAGCTTGCGATAGTTTTGCACATCGTTGACCTCGCTCACCTGGTTGCGGTATCGCTGCAGAACCTTGGTGATTTCCGGGCCGTAATAGTAGTCCCTGGTCACACCGAGGCGATGCCCGTGGGCCAGCCAGCTCGCCAGATCCGACTCCTCCCCGGTACCGGATTTGCGTACCCAGAGCGATGTCCGGCCCGGGTTGTAGGGGATGGAGAACCAGGCATAACGCGCCCTGTCATCGGCAAAATACGCCTCCATCACGATGTCCAGCCGACCCCGCTCAAGATCGTGCAACCCCCGCTTCCAGGGACGCTCCACATAGACCAGATGACAACCCAGCCGATTCGACACGGCATTGAGGTAGTCGACCGCAAATCCACGCAGTTCCCGACGTGCTCCCTCTTGCTGGTAATAGTGGTATGGGGGCCAGTCATCGAAACCGACGCGAAGGGGGGAGGAGCAGAACGATTGCGCCCACAACGGTTGGAGGGGCAGACAGCAGAGCACACACAGAGAGAAGAGTCTCATGGGTCATCCTTGACAACGGGACAGGCCATCTTAATTCTGCCCGGGTGAAATGGCGACAGATCCTGCCACAACAAAGCACAATATCAGCCGTTTGCCTGATGCGCCCCAGGTGGCGGCAGACAGGTTGGCGCCGAAAAAGCCACAATCAAGAAGAGGAAGCAAACGACCCCAAAGCCCCTTGGTAAGCAGGGTGATTGAGGGTTAATATGTGAGCAAATATATTTTTGTGATCCACTATGCTTTTTTTGCAATTGGATTAGCATATGCGCGAAATCTGCCTATCAATCTGTCGGGCGTCGAGTGAGTAATATGACCTACAAAAAGTTCGGTTTTCTGGCTGCCATCCTGGCACTGAGCGGTTTCTACCTTTATACCCTCTATCTGGCCGCTCACCCCAACGTGAGCCTGGCTTACAAGCTCTATTACCTGGAAGGCAAGACCCGTTTCTGGGAGCACAACTCCAGCATGACCCTCCAGCCTGGCAACGAACTCAACCTGACCAAGCCGAGCCGCTTCCTCTCAAGCGAAGGCTGGGCCAAGAAGCCCAGCGAGCAAGGCACCGAGCTGAGCGGTCAGGGCGGTCTCTATTTCGTGCTGCCCAAGCAGCAGGCCCAGCCGGAGCAGCTCACCATCCAGGCCAGGATCAACAGCCCTCAGGCTGGCACCCTGCTCAAGGTGGCGCTGGGTCATGATTTCACCACCACGGTCAAGCTGGCCAAGGCGGGCATCAACGAGATCCGCCTCAGCCTGCCGGGCGACTCCCTGACCGCCGATCCCAAGCGTCCCAACTTCCTGGCGCTCTCCGCCCCGACACCGCTCAACGTCCAGTCCGTGCGACTGACCGTGGCTCAGTGAAGCGGAATGCCCCAAGTATCTGTTCCGTAAAATAATTCTTTCAATAAGGAAGTTCCCATGTCCCGTGCCGATTTTCGACTCTCTCTGGTCGTTCCCGTTTACAACGAGGAAGAGAGCATAGACGCCTTCATCAGCGCGATAGATACCGAACTGGCCCCGCTCAAAGACCAGCTTGAAATCGTGTTCGTCAACGATGGCAGCCGTGACCGCACCCGTGAGGTGGTCGAGCAGGCCATCGCCCGGGATCCCCGTGTGACCCTGGTCAACCTGGCCCGCAACTTCGGCAAGGAAGCGGCCATGACCGCCGGCCTGCACCAGGCCAAGGGCGACGCCATCGTCCCCATGGACGTGGACCTGCAGGATCCCCCCTCTCTCATTCTGGAGTTCGTCAAGCTGTGGCAGACCGGCGACTATGACACCGTCTACGGCATCCGGGTGGATCGCAGCGCCGATACCCCGATGAAACGCCTGACTGCCGGTGGCTTCTACCGCTTCTTCAACGCCCTCTCCACCAGCACCAAGCTGCCGGAGAACGCCGGTGACTTCCGCCTCATCGATCGCAAGGTGGTCGAGGCCATCAAGCAGTTGCCGGAGCGCAACCGCTTCATGAAGGGGCTGTTCGCCTGGGCCGGTTTTCGCGCCGTCGGCGTTCCCTACGAGCGCCCGGCCCGCCATGCCGGCGAAACCAAGTTCAACTACTGGAAGCTGTGGAACTTCGCCCTTGACGGCCTGATGAGCTTCTCCAGCTGGCCGCTGCGGGTGTGGAGCTACATCGGGGTCGGTGTCTCCTTCATCGCCTTCCTCTATATCCTCAAGATCATCACCCAGGTGCTCTTCTTCGGTATCGACGTGCCCGGTTACGCCTCCCTGATGTCGGTCATGCTGTTCCTCGGCGGCATCCAGCTGCTGTCGCTGGGCATCATCGGCGAGTACATCGGCCGCATGTTCGTCGAGGTGAAACAGCGCCCCGTCTACCTCATCGAAGGGGTCTACGGCCAGTACGCCAAGCAGGATGAAGAGCAGAAGCAGGAAGTGCCCACCGCCAGCAAGAAGGGCGCTGGCAAGAAGGCCGCCGCGAAAGCCGCTGATGATCAGCAGGAGCAGGCGTCTCAATGATCTCCCGCGAGGAATTCTGGCGGCTGGTTCGCTTCGGTTTTGTCGGCGGGGGGGCCACCCTCGTCGATCTGGGTACCTCCATCGCCCTGTTTCATACCTGGCCGGCCATCTCCGAGCACCTGGTCACGACCCTGGCCTTTGCCGTGGCGTTCTGGTTCTCGTTCTTCGGCCATCGCTACATCACCTTCCAGAAACAAGGTGCCGCCAGCAAGTTCCTGCTGGTTGCCCTCTTCTCTCTGGCGGTGCGTAATCTCATCCTGAGCGGTTTGCTGTTTGCCGGTCTCTCCGGCCTGTTGCCGGTGGTGATCGCTACCCTGACCGTCACCGTGCTCACCTACGTTCTCTCCCGTATCTGGGTTTTTGCCTGATGAATGATATGACCAATACCGCCCCGTCAACCGGGGCTGCACTCCCCTATCGCCCGTCACTGCGCATCAGCGGCCGCGACTGGCTGATGATCGTCGCCGCCTTCGTACTGAGCCGGGTGGCGCTCTATGGCATGGGCTATTTCGGCGTCCAGCTCTATGGCGCCACCGACATCGGGCCGCTGCAAGCCTACTGCCAGTTCGACTGCGTCTGGTTCCAGCGCATCATCGAGAATGGCTACGACCTCTATCCACGCTGGCTGAGCAAGGGCAATGCGGCGAACTGGGCCTTCATGCCCCTCTATCCCATGCTGGCCGGCGGTCTCTCCAGCCTGTTTGACATGGAGAGCCTCATCGGCCTGATGCTGGTGGCCAACATCGCCTTCTTCATCAGCCTGCCCCTGATGCTGCTGGTGCTGCACCAGCTCAAGCTGGGGGACGACACAGCCCGCTTCGGGGTCTGGCTGCTGGCCTTCTCCCCCTTCTCCGCCTATTTCGTCTCCGGCTATACCGAGCCCATGTTCATGGCGCTGATGCTGGGAATGTTCCTGTTCGCCTACCGCGAACAGTGGCTCATGGTCGCCTTCCTCGGCATCTTCATCTCCGCCACCCGCAACCTGGGGGTGATGATGGTGTTCCCGGTGCTGATCCTGGCCCTGCAGGCCTACGGCTGGCGCGAGTTCTTCCGCTTCACCGAGCGGGCCTTCAAGGTGGTGTTCACCCTCTGGCTCATTCCCCTCGGCCTCTTCTCCTACATGGTCTATCTCTATCACCTCACCGGGGATGCCCTGGCCTTCAAGCACATCCAGGTGGCCTGGGGCCGCTATATGGACAGCCCCCTGGACTGGTGGCTGAGCGGCTTCGAGCTGGGGGGGCGCAAGGCCTATCTCTCCATCATGGTGATCTTCGGCTGGTGCCTGAATGGCTACCTGTTCAGCCAGAAACGCTGGGCCGAAGCAACCCTGATGTTCATCTGCTGCACCATCCCCCTGATGACCGGACTCAACGCCATGCCCCGCTACATGTTCGGCCTCTATCCGACCCTGCTGGCCATCGTGCTGCTGGCCCATCGCTGGCCTGCCATCCGCCCTGCGGTGCTCTGCATCAGCGGCATGGTTGCCTCCTTCATCGCGGTGGCCTTCGTCAACTTCAAGTTCTTCACCGTGTGACGCCACCCCGAATGCCTACAAGCCGGTCAACTGACCGGCTTTTTTCATGGCCGCGACACCCGGTTCACACTTTTCCATTCTTGAAAACGTAACCATTTGAACTGACGTCACAAATCGGTATTTTACCGGTCCAAGCCTGCCCCAGCGCGCCCTAGAATGAGTGCCTCAACGGATCCTGCTCCTCACACTCTGCTCAAGGAATGGCTTATGCGTCTCTCTTCGCGCCCCGCTCTTCGCCCATCACCCCTGTGGCTGGCCGTGCTCGCCACACCGCTGTTCATCGGTCAGGCGATGGCCGCCCCCGAGGTCTATCTCCATGTGGATGGCAAACCGGTAGCCGAGGCGCTGACGCTGGACAAGGGCACCGTCACCCTGACCCACAGACTGGACAAGGGGAGCCACCAGATCCGCATCAGCGATGCGGGCAACAGCTGCGGCACCAGCTTCGGGCCAACCGAGGCCAAGCCCCTTCCCTTCGGCACCGCCCAGCCCATGGACAAGTGCAGCAAGGGGACAGACTTCAATCTGAGGGTGATGCTGGCGGGGGACTACGAGTTCACCTTCAACCCCGATACCCCCAGCCTCAAGGTGTTGCGGGCAACCAAAAAGAGCGAGTTCAAACGCCAGCCTCCGGAAGAGCCCTGCATCAGCTGGGATGGCGGCCCGGTCACGACATCACTCAAGGGAGTCTGGCCCGACGGCACACGGTTGCGGGATGCCTACTCGGGACAGGAAGCCGTGGTCAAGGGCGGCAAGATCACCCTGACACCGAGCAAGGAGAGCGGCGGCCTGCTGCTGCTCGAGCCGGTCAAGGCCGCCAAGCCTGCTCCCTTCAGCTGGGATCAGGCGAGCGTCTATTTTCTGCTGACCGACCGCTTCCACAACGGCGATCCTGCCAATGATCACAGCTTCGGTCGTCAGAAGGATGGTCAGGACGAAGTGGCCACCTGGCATGGCGGTGACTTCAAGGGGCTGACCGAGAAGCTCGACTACATCAAGCAACTCGGCATCAACGCCATCTGGATCACCCCCATGGTGGAACAGGTCCACGGCTTCATCGGCGGTGGCGAACAGGGGAACTTCCCCTTCTACGCCTACCACGGCTACTGGGCGCTCGACTTCACCAAAATCGACCCCAACTACGGCGACGAAGAGAGCCTGAAAACCCTGGTGGACGAGGCCCACAAGCGCGGCATGCGGATCATCCTCGACGTGGTGATGAACCACGCAGGCTACGCCACCCTCGCCGACTTGCAGGATCTGGGGCTCACCGATCTCACCCAGAACACCGGCAAGCTGCCGAGTCGCTGGAACGAATGGCGCCCAAGCGGCGGCCTCAACTGGCATGGCTACAACCAGTTCATCGACTACCAGTCATCCCACTGGGACAAGTGGTGGGGCCCTGACTGGGTGCGCGCAGGCCTGCCCGGCTACCCGCAACCCGGCACCGACGACGTCACCGGCTCGGTGGCGGGACTGCCGGACTTCCTGACCGAATCCACCAGATCGGTGGGGCTGCCACCGCTGCTCGCTGCCAAAAAAGACACCAGGGCCAAGGCCCTGCCCAACGCCACCGTGAGCGATTACCTCATTGCCTGGCACACCGACTGGGTGCGCCGCTTCGGCATCGACGGCTTCCGTGCCGACACCGTCAAGCACCTGGAGCCCGCGGTCTGGGCCAGGCTCAAGCAGGCGGGCACCGACGCGCTCAAGGAGTGGAAGGCCGCCAACCCGGGCAAGGCCCTCGATGACCTTCCCTTCTACATGGTGGGCGAGGTGTGGGATCACGGGGTCGCCAAGGACTTCTGGTACCAGCACGGCTTCGATTCCCTGATCAACTTCGACTACCAGCGTGAATTCGCCCTGCCCCAGGCCCAGTGCATGGCAGGGGCAGAGCCCACCTATGCGAGCTATGCCAGCCGCATCAACCAGGATCCCGAGTTCAACGTGCTGAGCTACATCAGCTCCCACGACACCAAGCTCTTCTTCGGCGACTATCAGGACGTGGCGCTGCAACGGCGGGTGGCCAACAGCTTCATGCTGCTGCCGGGGGGCATCCAGATCTACTATGGCGACGAGTCCGGCCGGGGACTGGCCAAGGATGGGGGCGTGTTCGATCAGAGCGTGCGCTCGGACATGAACTGGCAGGAGCTGGCGAGTGGCGAGAAGGCGGAGCTGGTCAAGCACTGGCAACGGCTCGGCCAGTTCCGTGCCGCCCACCCTGCCATCGCGGCGGGCAGCCACAAGAAGATTTCCGATGTCCCCTATGGCTTCGTGCGGGAGAAAGGAGAAGACAAAGTGGTCGTGGTCTTCGCGGGTCGGCAGAAATAGCGACCTGGCCTGAATAAAAAGGGGAGCCGATGGCTCCCCTTTTTTGTCTTGCAGACGCCCGCATCAATCAGACTGGCGGGCCGCCTTTGGCCACTGCAACCTCGCCCTGAGCAGGGTTTCCTGCCACAGGGGCCAGGCCAGCAAGGCCTGCTGATAGGCGCCAGCCTGACCGGGCAGCGAAATGCCATAGCTTGCCAGTCGATAGGCCATCACCGCATAGAAGGCATCCAGAATGCTCGCCTCGTCGAAATAGAAGGGCCCCCGCGCCTGGGACCAGAGAGTCTGCAACCGGGCCAGCTCGTCGATGACCTCCACCGGCGGTTCACTCTGGGTGGGCGCCCCCAGGAAGAAGGGCAGCAGGGTGCGGATCTGACGAAAACCGGCGTGCAGCTCGGCGCACAGGCTGCGGGCCAGGGCCCGTTCGGCCTTGTCCACCGGATAAAGGTGGCGCTCCGGGCAACACTCGTGGAGATATTCGGCGATGGCCAGAGAGTCGTGAATACGCAGCTCACCGTCGTCGAGCCAGGGCACCAGGCCGGCGGGGGCCGTGCGCTTGAGCCGTTGCAGCTCCTTGGCATCTTCCAGATCGAAGACCTGCTCCTGCCACTTGAGCCCGCTCATGGCCAGCACCAGCGCCGTTCTCATTGCCCAGGTGGAGCCCGTGCCCACCGTCAAAACCAGGGATCCCATCGATTGCCTCCTGCATGGGTTGTTTACTGGCCATCCCGCCGGCCCCGTGGCACGACATCCGATGACCACCTCACATTTGCGTACTGGCGGGTTTGACCCACTTGGGTAGCAGTGCTAGTTTGATTTTTCAAAACAATCGGTTAGCAACAATGTGAGCTATGGACAGCCAATTTACCATCGTCATCGCAGATGACCACCCCCTGTTTCGGGGCGCCCTCTATCAAGCGGTGCACATGGCCATCGACGACGCCAGATTGCTGGAGGCTGACTCCATCGACAGCCTGAGCCACCTGCTCGATGAACATCCCGACGTCGACCTGCTGCTGCTGGATCTCAAGATGCCGGGGGCCAACGGCTTCGAGGGGTTGGCCTATCTGCGCGGACATCACCCGGATCTCCCCATCGTCGTGGTCTCGGCCTCCGAGGATCCCGCCATCATCCAGCAGGTGCTGCGCCTGGGCGCGCTCGGCTTCATTCCCAAGTCCGTCCCCATGAAAGAGCTGGTCAGCGCCCTCAATACGGTGATCGGGGGGGACAACTGGGTGCCCGAGGGGATCTCCCTCCATCCCGAGCCCAGCGAAGGGCCCGATTTCGCCACCAAGCTGGCCAGCCTCACCCCCCAGCAATACAAGGTGCTCATCATGTTGCGGGATGGCAGCCTCAACAAACAGATCGCCTGGGAGCTCAACGTTTCCGAGGCGACCATCAAGGCCCATATCACCGCGATTTTCCGCAAACTCGGGGTCAAGAACCGCACCCAGGCGGTCATCGCCCTCCAGCAGATGGATATCAAGGACAGTTGAGCCCCTTGCCACCATCAGAGCCCATATCACTCCGCCTTCCGCAAACTCGGGGTCAAGAACCGCACCCAGGCGGTCATCGCCCTCCAGCAGATGGATATCAAGGACAGTTGAGCACCTTGTCACCATCAGAGCCCATATCACTCCGCCTTCCGCAAACTCGGGGTCAAGAACCACACCCAGGCAGTCATCGCCCTGCAGCAAATGGGCATCAAGGACGACTGAGCTCGTCCCCGGCTGGCTCGTAACAAGCCAGCCACAACCGCCTCCCAGAAGACTCTCTGGCCCCCCGCGGCAGCCGGAAACGGCCTCCCTGCACCATTTGCGGCTCGACAATTAGCACGGTCGTACTTTATGCTGCCAGCCCAGAGAGAGGAGAGCCGGATGAGCAAGGGACGTCTGACCCGCGACACCATTTTGCAGACTGCATTCGAGCAGGCGAGCCAGCAGGGGCTGGAGAGCCTCACCATAGGCTCCCTCGCAACGGCCTGCGAGATGTCAAAAAGCGGTCTGTTCGCCCACTTCCAGTCCCGTGACAACCTACAGATCGCCGTGCTCACCCATTCCGCCGAGGTATTTCGGGAGCGGGTGATCCAGCCGGTGCGCCAACAGGGGTACGCCACCCAGCAGGAGAAACTGCTCGCTCTGTTGCAGGCCTGGCTGGCCTGGAACCAGAGTTTTGCCGGCCGCTGCATGTTCCTCGATGCCTGGACCTCCGCCCAGGAGGGTGAGGTCCAGCAGGCGGCACGCGAGCTGGTCCGTTTCTGGCTCGACTACCTGGCACGCCAGGTAGTGCAGGGGCAAGCCAGCGGGGAGTGGCGCAGCGATCTCGATCCCTGGCGCGCCGTCTATCGCCTCTATGGCCTCTATCTCGGGGATCAGGTGTTCCATGCCCTGGCGCTCAGCGAGGATCCGGCCCGCCACTTCTGGCCCGAGGTGGAACAATTGCTGACCAGCTGGCGCTGACCCGACGGGCTCTTCTTTTTAAAAATTCGCAAAAAAGCACGATCGTTCGCACACAAAAGACACAGGATGACCATGAGCAGCAAGATCTACTTCAACACACGCCGCTTCAGCCCAAGCAAGTTGCTGCTGGGCCTCGGCACCCGCCTGCATCACGTGCTCGCGCCCACCCACGCCAAGCGCACCGCCAGCAAGCTGCTGCTCACCCCGCAGCGGGCGACCCGGGGCGTCGCAGCCCCAGCTGGCCTGGTCGAGCAGGCCATCCACACCAGTGAAGGGACCCTGATGAGCTACCGGCTCGGGCAGGGGCCGGTCTGGCTGTTGATGCACGGCTGGTCAGGCAGTGCCAGCCAGTTCTATCCGTTGATGAGCCACATCGCCGCCCAGGGCTATACGGCCCTCGCCTACGATCACCCCGCCCACGGCCGGAGCGAAGGGAACAGGGGTCACCTGCCCCGCTTCGTGCGCGCTTTCGACGAGCTCCTCGAGCGGGTCGGCCCCGTCCAGGGCGTCATCACCCACAGCATGGGGGGCGCCGTCACCCTCAGCAGCCGTCACCCGGCAATCGATACGCTGCCGCTGCTGCTCATCTCCCCGGTGCTCGACTACGTGCCCCAGCTCTACGGCATGGTGGCGCGCTCCGGCTACTCCATCCGGCTGTTCGATGCGGTGGTCAAGGAGATAGAACACGAATACCAGCACCCGCTCAGCACGGTTGACCCCCTTGGCCGGCTCGCCCGGCGCAGCGGCGCCGCCCTCATCGTTCACGATGAGGAAGACCGCTTCGCCCCCCACCGGGACTCCCTGCGCGCGGCCCAGGATGGCAGAACCCGGCTGGTGAGCACCCGGGGGCTCGGCCATGGCCGTATTCTGGCAAGCCCTCCAGCCTTCGCCGCCTTCGATCAACTGAGCCAGACGCCTTTGGCAAACTGAAAATGAAACGGGCCGCAAAAATTGAGCGTGCGGCCCATTTTTATCCGGTATACAACGTCTTATAGTTGAATTGCGCGGTGGCAACCCGCCCTGGCGATCACGATAAGGCGCACCCTCATGGCCAGACCCAATACTGCTCTTCTGCTGACTGGTGGTGGTGCCCGCGCCGCCTATCAGGTCGGCGTACTCAAGGCGGTGGCCGAACTCTACCCCCGCAACATCGGCATCCCCTTCCCCATTTTGTGCGGCACCTCGGCGGGGGCTCTCAACATCACGGCGCTGGCGTGCTACGCCTCCTGTTTCCATCTGGGGGTGCGCAAGCTGGAGTGGGTCTGGCGACGATTCGAGACCCACCACATCTTCGACTTCCACCCTTGCCAACTGCTGTGGCGCACCCTCTATCAGGGCTCGGCCGGCCTCATCACCCCCCAGAGCAACCGAGCCTTTCACCTGTTTGACAACGCCCCCCTGCGCCGTCTGCTGGATCAGCTCATCGACTATCACCGCATCGATGACAACATCCTCTACGGCAGCCTGGAGGCCATCGCCATCACGGCCTCCGACTACGATGACGGCCTCTCCACCACCTTCTTCCAGGGGCGGGCCGAACATCAGCCCTGGGAGCGCGCCAGACGACGTGGCCTGCGAACCCTGCTCACCTCGGATCATCTGCTGGCTTCGTCGGCGCTGCCCTTTGTCTTTCCCGCCACCCCCATCGGCGATCGCGTCTACGGGGATGGTTCCATCCACCAGCTAAGCCCGCTCAGCCCCGCCATCCACCTGGGGGCGGAGCGGATCCTGCTGGTGACCCTGGACTCCCCTCACAGGGAGAACCCGACGCCCCGCCAGGGGCACCTGACCAGCTCCAACATCGCGAGCCATCTGCTCAACACCGTCTTCTCCGACACCCTCAATTCGGATCTGGAGCGGCTCGGGCGCATCAACCAGACCCTTTCCCTCATTCCGGCACGGGAGCGCAGTCGGCTGAAACTGCGCCAGGTGGAGACCTGCGTGATCCGCCCCAGCCAGGATCTCGACCTCATCGCCCTCGAATACCTCCCACGGTTGCCGACCCAGCTGCGCCGTCTGCTGCGGGTGCTCGGGGTCAACGGCGAAGAGAGCAGCAGCCTGGCCAGCTTCCTGATGTTTGACCCCGGCTATTGCCAGCGGCTCATCAAGCTGGGATACCAGGACGCGCTGGATCACCGCCAGCGCATCGAGGCCTTCCTCGACCTGCCGGGCAGCGGGAGGCAGGAGCAGTTTCGCGAAGAGGCCTGAGGGGCCTTATCCCATGGCAAGGAGATCCTAGCGTCCCTCCAGCAGGCGCTGCTCGGCCTGTTCCATGGCCACGGCCGTGCCGAAAAGCACCAGGGTATCTCCCGCCGCCAGCACCAGCTCGCGCCTGGGATCCAGGCTGCGCTCCCCGCGATGAATCGCCTTGATGCGCACCTCTCCCAGGGCGAGATCCCGTACCCTGTGTCCCACCGCCCAGGCCTGGTCGTGCAGCAGCACGGGATGCAGCCGCTCGAGCAGTTGATCCGTCTCCAGATTGCCCGCACTCTTGCCGCCCCAGTAGAAACCGTGCAGAAAGCGATACTGGCTGCTGCGCTCGTGCTCCATGCGCCGGATCACCCGGCCGATGGGAATGTCGCAGTTGAGCAGCAGATGGGAGACCAGCATCAGGGCTCCCTCCTGGGATTCGGGGATCACCTCGAAGGCGCCGGCCTGCTTGTAGTGTTCGAGGAAGCTGTCATCCCGGGTGCGTACCAGCACCTTGATCTCCCCCGCCAGCTCCCGGATCAGCGTCAGCATGGCATCGACCCGCTTGCGATCGTCGAAGGTGATGATCACCAGCCGCGCCCGCAACAGACCGGCCGCCAGCAGGATGTCGCGCCGGCTGGCATCGCCGAACGCCACCTGCTCCCCCGCGAGCTTCGCCTCGCTCACCCGCTCGGGATCGAGATCCAGGGCCAGGAAGGGGATCTCTTCGAGCTTGAGAAAGCGGGCACAGGTTTGGCCGGTGCGTCCGAACCCGGCGATGATGACGTGCTGGTGTTTGCTCAGGCCCGACTGGGCCACCTCGGCGCGAGAGAGCAGGGCACTGTCGGTGAGGGAGTGGGCAAGTCCCAGCGCCCGCAACACCAGCCAGGGGGTGAGGGCGATGGAGATGACACCGATGCCGATGAGCAGAGAGACCAGCTGGTGATCCAGCAAGCCGTGATGACTCGCCAGCGCCAGCAGCACAAAACCGAACTCCCCGACCTGGCTCAACATGATGCCGGCGGCCATGGCGTCGCGCTTGCGCTCCCCCATCAGGCGGCCCGCCAGCAATATGAGCAGCGACTTGCACAGGATGAGCCCCGTCACACAGGCCAGCACCTGCCACCAGGCGTCCGCCACCAGCGCCCAGTCCATGGTCATGCCGATGGTAATGAAGAAGAGCCCCATCAACACGTCGCGAAACGGCTTGATGTCCACTTCGAGCTGATGACGATAGTGGGACTCCCCCAGCATCATACCCGCCAGAAAGGCACCGAGCGCCATGGAGAGCCCCATCCACTGGGTCAGGGAGGCCGCCAGCAATGCAACCAGCAGGGCACTCAGTACGAAGAGCTCGTCTGAACGTGCGCGCGCCACCTCGAAAAACAGCATGGGCAGCAGCCACTTCCCCACCGCCAGCAGCACGGAGAGCGCAAACAACCCCTTGAGGGAGGCCCAGGCCACCTCCGCCAGCAGGGCGCTGCCCTGCACCTCGGGCTGGGCCAGGATGGGGATCATCACCAGCAGGGGCACCACGGCAAGATCCTGGAACAGCAGCACGCTCACCCCGAGCTGGGCTCGCCGGGTATGGAGCTGCTTGAGCTCGCCGAGCTGCTTGATCACCACGGCGGTGGAGGAGAGCGCCAGGGTGCCTGACACCACCAGCGCCTGGGCCAGGCTCAGCCCCCACCACCAGCCGAGCCCGAAAAACAGCAGTGAGGTGAGCAGCACCTGCAGGCTGCCGACCCCCAGCACCAGCTTGCGCATGGCGAGCAGACGCGGCAGGGAGAACTCGAGCCCGAGGGAGAACATCAGGAACACGATGCCAAGCTCCCCTATGGTCTGCATCATGGCCTGACCCGTGACGATGGCCACGCCATGGGGGCCGAGCAGCATGCCGGCAAACAGATAGGCAAGGATCACCGGCTGGCCGAGGCGCCGGAAAATGGCCACCAGCACAACGGCGAAGATCAGCAGGATCAACACATCGGCGTACACCCATCCCTCTCCTTCATCTGCCCGGCACCCTCTTCCCTGCAAGCACAGCGCCCGCTCCCCATATGGCACGCCACTCGCTCAGCGGCAGGGATTTCCCCTCCCGTTTCATCCCGTTAAGCCTAGCCAGCCCCCTTGTTTTTCATCGGACATATTTTAGGCACAGGGCTTGCAAGAGCCTGTGCAATGAATGGAGAGGTGTAAGGGCTGTAACGTGGAAAACACATCGTCATTGAACGGCTTCGGACATGGCATAGAGCAGTGGGTACAGCAGATGGAGCGGCTTGCGCCCTTGACCGGGCAGGACCGCTATCAGCAGATCGAGCAGTTGCTGGGGCAACGGGATCTTGACGCCCTGCTGGCAATCTTTGCCGAGCGGGTGGCAAACATTGTCCGGATCCACTCGCTCCAGTTCGACTGTGGCCAGCCCCATCCCCTCATCTCGCACCCGCCCCAGGCCAGGCTGACCCTGCATGCCTATCGCTTCGAGCTGCGGGGACGACACGAGCAGTTGCTCGGCCACTTGCACTACGAGCTGGAGCACCCTCTGAGCGACGGCCAGAGGCGGTTGCTTGAGCAATATCATCAGCTGTTCAGCCTCCCCCTGCCCCTCTACTTGCGGCTGGATCGGCTGGAGCAGCAGGTGCGGCTCGACCACCTGACCGGGCTTGGCAATCGCGCCTACTTCGACGAAGCCATCGGCCGGGCGGTGGAGCAACACAGCCGGGAACCCCACGGCCTGGTGCTGGTGCTGCTGGATCTCGACAGATTCAAGCAGGTGAACGACACCTGGGGCCATCCGGTGGGCGACCTGGTGCTAAGCCGCTTCGCCCAGTTGCTGCAGGGGTGCATTCGCGGGACGGATCAGGCGTTTCGCCTCGGCGGGGACGAGTTTGCCCTGCTGCTGCAACCCGCGGACCCCGAGGCCTGGCGCCCGGTCTGGCTGCGGTTGCAACATGTGCTCCACAGCCTCAGCGCCTTCTCGGTGGGGTGCAGCCTGGGAGCCGCCAGCTGGCAGTCGGGCATGGATGTGCAGCGCCTCTACGAGACGGCCGATACTCATCTTTACGCCCGCAAGAAAGCCGGGGGCTCCGGCCTGCCCGAATAGGGCATCACCCTTCACCTCCCGGCCCCCTGTCACTCTGCGATGTCAATCCGCATCCGGGGTGACGGGGGGCCGCCACTCCCACGCCACCCCCTCTTCTGGCGCCAGAAATCCGTCGCAGACAAAGAGCCCGGCCACCAGTGCCACCTGTTCACCGTAGTAGAGGATGGGAATGCGCCCCCGCTGCCAGGAGGGCACCCCGTACTCTTGCAGCAGCTTCTTGAGCCGCCGGCTGCCCACCCGCCCCACCGGTTTCAGCATGACGCCGGGGGCGACCTGAAAACGCACCGAGAGCGGCTCGTCCCCGCTCGGTGTCCGCAACCCTTCGCCATCCGTTCTCCAGAGCCTGAACTGCCCGAGCCCGTCCGGCAGAGTGAGCGTCTCTTCCATCCGGATGGGCAGCACCTCCTCGCGGGGGGCGAGATCCGGCGCCACCAGGTACAGGCGCCCCTGATAGCGGCGGCACGCCAACCCTTGCAGGCTCAGCCTGGGGTTGGCGTCATCGCGCGCCAGCGCCACCTCCTGCCACAGCAGGCCCAGCAGCTCGCGAGAGGGCATCTCCCCCCCCTGGCGGCGGATCCAGTGGCGCAGCAGGTTGTTGCGCCGCACGGGGGAGAGGGAGAGGAGTCCGTCAATGCGCAGCCCTTCTCCCTCACCCACCGCCTGCCAGTCCGCCTCGGCCAGCTCGCTGATGAGCGCCTCCTGCTCGGCGCACAGAGCCATGGTGCGCGCCGTCGTCCGGGCCATGGCGGGCCAGCGGTCCTTGAGCAGGGGGATGATCTGCTGGCGCAGGAAGTTGCGGTCATAGCTCGGGTCCTCGTTGCTCTCATCCTCAACCCAGCCATAAGGAAGTGACTGCGCGGCTTCCGCCAGCTCGGCCCGGCTCATGTCGAGCAAGGGGCGCAACAGATGGCCTGCGGCAAAAGGCTGGCTCGCCACCATGCCCGCCAGTCCGCGCAGACCGGTACCCCGCTTGAGCGCCAGCAGCAGGGTCTCCAGCTGATCGTCCTGATGGTGAGCGGTGAGCAGCCACTCCCCCTCCCCCAGGTGGGCGGCGAGTCGCTCATAACGCGCCGCCCGCGCCTGGGCCTCCAGGCTCTCCCCGTTGCCTCGACAGAGCTGCACCCGCTCCACGATGAGGGGCACCGCCAGTTGCCGGCACACCCCTTCGCAGTGAGCCACCCAGTCGTCGGCATGTGGGCTCAGGCCGTGATGAACGTGCAGGGCGTTCAGGGCGAGGCCGTGGGCGCGGGCAAAACGGGCCGCCAGCACCAGCAAGACGGTGGAGTCGAGCCCGCCGCTGAAAGCCACCAGCAGACCGCGGGAACCTTCCGGCGCGGGCAGGGTCTGACAAAAACGAGAATAAATACGAGAAATCATAGGCTTCCCCAATACGACCAGGCCGATCTTAGCAGAGTCGGGCTTATCAAGCGCTAACCCGGCTGCTAGAGTGAATCGCTCCCTGCGTGGGCAAGGAAGCCATATAACCCGAATTGGAATAAAACCATAATGAACAACAAGAAACACATCCTGGCCACCCTCGTCGGGCTGGCCCTGCTGGCCGGTTGCAGTCAGGCACCGAGCCAACCGGACAAACACTCCGGCCTTGCGCTGGCCAACATGGACACCAGCGTCAAGCCTGGTGACGACTTCTTCCGCTACGTGAACGGCCACTGGCTCGCCACGGCCAAGATCCCCGATGACAGGCCCGCCGACGGCGCCTTCTACCTGCTGCGGGACAAATCCCTGGCGGACGTGCGGGTGCTGGTGGAGGGGCTGGATGGCAAAGCCGCCGCCGGCACCCCGGCCCAGCAGATCCACGACCTCTACCAGAGCTATCTGGATCAGGCCGCCCGCAACGCCAAGGGCACCACGCCCCTGCTGCCGATGCTGAGCGAGATAGAGCAGATCAGCACGCCGCAGGATCTCGCCCGCGCCTTCGCCCAGAGCGCCCGCACCGGTGGCGGCTCCCCCTTCGGTTTCTGGATTGACGCCGACGCCAAGGCCCCTGACAGCTATGCCGTCTACCTCTACCAGGCCGGCCTCGGCCTGCCGGATCGGGACTACTACCTCAAGCGCGACCCCAACAGCCAGGCGCTGCTGCACAAGTACGAGCAACACATCGCCGCCATGCTGGCCCGCTTCGGTGAGACGGATGCCCAGGGCAAGGCGAAACGCATCCTGGCCCTCGAGACCAGGCTCGCCCAGATCCAGTGGGACAACGTGGCCCTGCGAGACAGAGAGAAGAACTACAACAAGGGCCCGGTGAGCGAGCTGGGGCGCCTCGCCCCCGCCATCGACTGGGACGCCTACCTGGCCCAGGCCGGCCTTGCGGGGCAACAGAGCCTGGTCATCGGCCAGCCCACCTACCTCTCGGCCCTGAACGAGGTGATGCAGCAGACCCCGGTCGCTGACTGGCAGGCCTACCTCAAGTGGCAGCTCATCACCGATTACGCCCCCTACCTCGACAGCCAGACCGATGCCCAGAATTTTGCCTTCTTCGGCACCGCTCTTAGCGGCACGCCCAAGCAGCGCGCCCCCTGGGAGCGGGCCCTCGGGGTACTGGACAACAATCTTGGGGAGGCGGTGGGCAAGCTCTATGTCGAGCGCTACTTCCCGCCTGCGGCCAAGGCCCGTATGGAGCAGCTGGTGGAGAACCTGCGCACCGCCTACGGCCAGAGCATCCAGGAGCTGGACTGGATGTCCCCGGCCACCAAGACCCAGGCCCTCGAGAAGCTCGCCAAGTTCAGACCCAAGATAGGCTACCCGGACAAGTGGAAGGACTACAGCGCCATCACCATTCGCCCCGACGATCTGGTGGGCAACCTGCAGCGGGCCCGCGCCTTCGAATACGCTGACAACCTGGCGCGCCTCGGCAAGCCGGTCGATCGGGACGAGTGGCACATGTCGCCCCAGACGGTGAACGCCTACTACAACCCGAGCAACAACGAGATCGTCTTCCCGGCCGCCATTTTGCAGCCCCCCTTCTTCGACATGACGGCGGACGATGCGGTCAACTACGGCGCCATCGGCGGGGTGATCGGCCACGAGATGGGCCACGGTTTTGATGATCAGGGGGCCAAATCCGACGGTGACGGCGTGATGCGCGACTGGTGGACGCCGGCGGATCTCAAGGAGTTTCGCTTTCGCACCAGCCGGCTGGTGGCCCAGTACAACCGCTTCGAGCCCATCAAGGGCCAGTACGTCAACGGCCAGTTCACCCTGGGGGAGAACATCGGCGATCTCGGCGGCCTCACCATCGCCCACAAGGCCTACCTGCTCTCCCTGGATGGCAAGGAGGCCCCGGTGCTGGACGGTTTTACCGGCGAGCAGCGCTTCTTCCTCGGCTGGGCCCAGGTGTGGAAGGGCATGTATCGCCCCGAGCTGATGCAGATGCTGCTCGCCTCGGATCCCCACTCGCCGCCGGAATACCGGGTCAACGGCGTGGTACCGAACATCCCCGCCTTCTACGAGGCGTTCAAGATCCAGCCCGGCGACAAGCTCTATCTGGACCCGGCCAAACGGGTCAAGATATGGTGATGACAACCCGGGCAGGGGGCGGCCGACCAGCGGCCCCCTGCCCGCTTCCGACGTGGCAGGGAAGCGTCCCCTGCCCGTCACAGACACATAAGCAGCAACAAGGGTCCTCTCCATGAAAGCCTTATTCCTTACTCTCGGCCTGCTCACCCTGCCCCTCGCCAGCCAGGCGGCGGATGGCTTCTTCAAGCAGCTGACGCTCCCCTCCGGCCAGGTGGTGACCGTCAGCGAAGGGCGCGGCGAGCCCGCCTCCACCGGCAGCTACGACGTGCGCCTCTACTCCGGTGCCAACCCCCAGTTTCCGCTGGATCAGTTCATCGACGGCAAGGTGCTGCCGCGCGATGGCAGCATCAAGGAGATCAAGTTGCTGGATCTCAACGGCGACAAGCAGCCTGAAGTCATCGTCGTGGTGGAGAGCGCCGGCAGCGGCAGCTACCTGAGCGCCGACGCCCTCACCATCAATCCCCAGGAGGGGCTGGAGAGCTTCAACCACGTGGAGGGACTGGCCCCCAGTGACGATGTGATTGAGGCCCTCAAGACCCCCCGCGACTGACCCCCCACGCCCCGTATCACGGGGCGTTTTTTACCCCGCACCTCCCGATGCGGTGCCCACGGCCCCCCACAGGGCGGATGGACGACTGTTTTTTTCTGTGCCTATAATCGCCGCACCCTGCCATAACGAAACACAAGGAGGTAAAAAATGGTTATCCAAGCGTGTCCGATGTTCTCGGCTCGCCTGTTCGGCACATTCAAGTGCTCTTGCCTGCATACCATCGCGCTGCGATAGCGGGTTCGAGCAAAGCCGACTCCCTTCCATACCGAGACCTTTCTCGACTCTACCGTTGTCGCCAGCGCTCCTGATGACAGGGATTTCCTATCCCGCGATTTAAGAGAGCAAGAGCATGACAACCCTGATGAGTACCCATTCCCTGCAGATGAGTGCGGGGCACCTTCCCTTATTTGATCACCTCGAACTCGGCATTCGCGCAGGCGACCGACTCGGCCTGATTGGCGCCAACGGCTGCGGCAAGAGCACATTGCTCGCGCTGCTGGCGGGCGAGCGCACGCCCCAGGCCGGCCGGGTCGTGCAGGCCGCCGCCTGCCGCTGCGAGTTCGTGGCCCAGCAACTGCCCGCCGGGCTTTCCACCCTCAGCACCCGCGCCGTGCTGCTGGATGCGCTCGGCAACGACCCCGCCGCCGAATGGCAGGTGGACAAGCTGCTGGCCGAACTGCAGCTGGAGGCCCAGGCCACATTGCAGGTCAGTGCACTGAGCGGTGGCCAGCACAGCCGGCTGCAGATAGGCCGCGCCCTGCTGCGCCAACCCAACCTGCTGCTGCTCGATGAGCCCAGCAACCACCTGGACTTGCCCGCCCTGCTCTGGCTCGAGCAGTTTCTGCTGGGCTGGCGCGGCGCCTTCGTGCTGGTCTCCCACGACGCTCGCCTGCTGGACCGCGTCACGGATCAGACCCTGATCCTGCGAGATGGCCAGTTGCACCGCTTCGCCCTGCCCTGCAGCCAGGCCAGGGCGGCGCTGGCTGCCGAGGATGAGCAGGCCCGCCTGCGCCGGGCGGATGAGCAAAAGGAGATAGACCGCCTGAGCGCCAGCAGCAAGCGCCTCGCCATCTGGGGGCGGGAGCATGACAACGAGAAGCTGGTGCGCCAGGCCAAGTCCATGGAAAAGCGCATCGCCCGCCTGCAGGAGGAGCAGAGCCAGGTGGCGGCGCTGGCCCCCTGGCGGCTCGAGCTGCGCGGAGTGAGCCTGCCTGCCGACACCCTGCTGCGACTGGAGGCCCTCGACGTATCGCCGGCACCGGCACTGCCGCCGCTGCTGCGTGCCGAGGGGCTCTGGCTGCGAGCGGGTACAGGGTTGCCCTGCTCGGTGCCAACGGCACCGGCAAGTCCTCCCTGCTGCGCCAGTGCTGGCGCGAACTGACTGACCTGAGTCCGCAGGCGGGCTGGTACTGCCATCCCGGCGCCAGCATCGCCTATTACGATCAGTCCCTGCAGCAGCTGGCTGACGACGCCACCCTGAGCGACGCGCTGTACCCCCTGGCCCCTCTGCCTGAGGTGACGCGGCGACAGGCGCTGATCCGGGCGGGCTTCCCCTATGTCCGCCACGGCCAGCAGGTGCACACCCTGAGCGGGGGCGAGCGGGCACGGTTGCTGTTCCTCGCCCTGTCCCTCGGCAGCCACCACATGCTCTGGCTCGACGAACCCACCAATCACCTGGATCTGGCGGGCAAGGAGGAGCTGGCCGAGGCGATTGCCGCCTTCCCGGGGGGCGTGCTGCTGGTCTCCCACGACCGGGAGCTGATCGAGCGCAGCTGCAACCGCTTCTGGCTGATCAGGGACGGGCGCATCCAGGAGGCTCACAGCGCCGAGCGGGCCTATGCCGAGCTGCTGGGCGATGCCCCCTTGCCGCAGGCGGGCAGCCCGGCTCGATCAGGTGACCCGCAGGCCGCGGCCGCCACGGGGGATGACGAAGAGGCGCTGCTGGCGCGCTGGTATGAGCTCGATGCCCTGCTCGCCGCCGATCTGGCCCGCAAGCCCAGGCACCAGACCCCGCGCCTGCAGCAGCAGTGGCGTGACGAGCTGGCGCGCCTTGCCGAGCGCCTCGGCTTTGCCTGACGCCAGCCCGGATCATCCATCTCTTGTTACGCAACACACGCGGCCAGCCACGGCTGGCCGCAAGGAGCCACCATGACATCAACGCAACAACCTCACATCAGGCTGGATCCGGTCAGCGACGCCGACCTGCCTCACATCTATCGCGGCCTCTCCGATCCCCGGGTCGTCGCCTACTACGGCGTCAGCTACGACAGCCTGACGGCATGCCGGGCACAGATGGATTGGTACGCCGAGCTGACCCGCACCGGCCGCGGCGCCTGGCACCTCATTCGCGACCGGCACACGGACGAACCGCTGGGGGCCATCGGCTACAACGATGCCGACCCGACTCACCGGTGTGCCGAGCTGGGCTACTGGCTCTATCCCGAACACTGGGGCAAGGGGGTGATGAGCGCGGCGCTGCAACTCTGGCTGCCGCTCACTTACCGCACCACCGACCTGCACCGGCTGCTGGCAGTGGTGGAGGAGCCCAACCACCCCTCCGCCCGCCTGCTGGAGCGGGCCGGATTTTACTACGAGGGCACGGCGCGGGAGTGCGAGCGCAAGGGGGATGGCTTCATCTCCCTGCGCCACTACGCCATCTTGCGCAGCGACCTGCCCGCCAGCCTGTGACCCGCAACAACAAGCCCCGCACTGCGGGGCTTTTTTTCGGGAGTTACTTGATGGCGCAGACACCCTCATCGGACGCCGAGCGGCGGCGTCTGCGCCGCCACAGGGAGAAGCCGCCATACCCCAAGCTCAGCACGACGGCATAGAGCACCTGGGTGGCGAGGGCCAGCAGCACCAGGGCACAGAGCAGCACGCTGAGGCCCGCCAGCCCCTTGCCGGTCCCCGACAACAAGCGCCAGCCGGCCGCCATGCAGAGCAGATAGACCAGCACGAAGTTGCCGTTGGCGTAGCGGATCAGCGCATCGAGGGGCAGACGCAGCCAGAGGATCAGGGTGATGGAGACGAAACAGATGGCGAGCACCCAGGCAAGGGCATGCAGGGGAGCGCCCCGGGCCGAGAGGCGAGAGAGGGAGACCGGCAGTTTGCCCTCCCGCGCCATGCTCCAGATAAGGCGCGCAAAACCTTGCAGGTAGATGTTGATGCTGGCGAAGCAGGAGAGATAGCCCAGCACCGCCACCAGCCACTTGGCGGTGGGGCCGAACAACAGGGAGAGCAGGGCCGGAATGGCGGTGGCATTGGTCGCCTCGTCCCCGTAGAGGTCATATTTGAGCACCACCAGCGAGTGCACCCAGTAGATGAGCCCCGCCAGCAGCACGCCCCCCAGCAGGGCAAGGGGGTAGTCCCGCTCTGGCCGCTTGAACTCCTCCCCCATGTGGGCGAAGGCCTCGAGCCCCACGAAACACCAGAACATCACCGCCAGCGCCGAGCCCATGGCGGGCCATTCGCTCGCCGTTGGCAGAGGCTGGGCGGCATCGCGCCAGCTGAGATCCCCCTTGACCCAGATAAGCAGGGTGAGCCCCAGAATGGCCAGGGCGATCAGCAGTTGCAGGTTGCCGGAGGAGCGCGCTCCCCGCAGCCCCAGCAGAAAGACCCCGAGCAGGGTGAGCAGCTGGATGCCCCAGAGGGTCCACTCCCCCATGTCGAACAGGGCGTGCCAGAAACCGGCGGCGATGGTGAGGGCGGCAGGCAGGCCCACCGGCAGCACCGCCAGAAACAGGAAAGCGGAGAAGCGCTCGGCGCCGTTGCCAAAGGCGAGGCCAATCAGATGGGGCGCGCCACCCGCGTGGGGATAACGCCGCCCGAGGCGGGCGAAGGTAAAGGCGATGGGCAGCACCAGGGCAATCAGCAGCAACCAGGCCCACAGCGACGCCCCTCCCGCCAGCGAGGCGGCGGTGGCCGGTACCACGAAGATCCCGGTACCGAGCAGGGAGGTGGCGAGCAGCCCCATCCCCTGCCAGAGCCCGAGATCCTTTTTCAACCCAGACATATCCTGTTGTCCCGTCTAGAAAAACATCCCGCCATGTTAGGCCGCCACCACCGCTTTGTTAAGCATTTGTGCCCATAAAAAAACCGCCCCGGGGGGCCGGCTTTCTCACAGGGATGAACGCTGTCATCAGGCAATCAGCTTGTAGATGATACCGGACATGGCGATGAGGCCGATGAGGGTGACGAAGCCGTTGCTGAGGTTGCCGGCATATTTGCGCATGGCCGGCACCTTGGCGATGGCGTACATCGGCATCAGGAAGAGCAGCATGGCGATGATGGGGCCGCCCAGATCTTCAATCATGCCGAGGATGCTCGGGTTGATGGTGGCCACGGCCCAGGTGGTCAGGATCATGAAGACCGCGGTCACCTTGTTCAGCTGCTTGACGTCGACGTTCTTGCCCTTCTCGCGCAGGGACTTGGCCATCAGGCCGTTCATGCCCTCTTGCGCACCCAGGTAGTGACCCAGGAAGGACTTGCTGATGGCAACCATGGCGATGAGCGGTGCCACGGTGGCGATCACCGGGTTGTCGAAGTGGTTGGCCAGGTAGGAGAGGATGGAGATGTTCTGCTCCTTGGCCGCCGCCAGGTCAGCCGGGGAGAGGCTCAGCACGCAGCTGAACACGAAGAACATTACCGTCATCACCATCATGACGTGGGCGCCCAGCAGGATGTTGCTGCACTTCTTCTCGGCGTTGGCGCCGTAGCGGCCTTTGTTGTCCACCGCGAAGGAGGAGATGATCGGGGAGTGGTTGAAGGAGAACACCATCACCGGGATGGCCAGCCACAGGGTCTTGATGAAGTCGCCGTTGAAGGCCTCACCCAGCGCCGGGGCTTCGGTGATGATGGCACCGTTCCAGTGCGGGATCAGGTAGAGCGCCAGGCCCATCAGAGTGACCACGAACGGGAAGACCAGCACGCTCATCGCCTTGACGATGACCTGGCCGCCCAGGCGAACGATTGCCATCAGACCCAGGATCAGCACCAGGGAGAGGATGGCACGGGGAGGTGCCGTCATACCCAGTTGGTGCACCATCAGGCTCTCGACGGTGTTGGTGATGGCCACGGAGTACATCAGCAGGATGGGGTAGATGGCGAAGAAGTAGAGCAGGGTGATGAACTTGCCTGCGGTCTTGCCGAAGTGCTCTTCCACCACCTCGGTGATGTCGCCGTCACGGGTGGAGCCGGACAGCACGAAGCGGGTCAGGCCACGGTGGGCGAAGAAGGTCAGCGGCAGGGCCAGGATCAGCATGGCGACCAGCGGCCACAGGCCACCGACACCGGCATTGATCGGCAGGAAGAGGACACCGGCGCCGATGGCGGTACCGTACAGACCCAGCATCCAGACCACGTCGGCCTTGTTGATGCCACGGGAGGAGGCTTTGCTCAAGCTGCCTTCAACTGCAATGTTCATGTCAGACATAGGGGTGTTCCTGTCATCAAGGAAAGTGGGATCTTAACTTGTCAGTGGGCCTGGGCCCGGTTCCTTTCCCTGGAACTCCAGCTATTCGTCCTGTTTGTTCCTCCGCCCCGGCCATCCGGCCGCCACTCCCTGTGGCAACCTGATTGCAACAAACACGGGCGGGGAGTCGTAATACAGAGGGGATCGTGCTCGCTCGTTAACAACGGGATAACGCTCACCTCATCCGATGAGATGACTCTAGTTAAAAGGCCCTATTAATCACAGCGTTTTTTTGAATTAATCAACCAAAGTTTGATTGGAATCGCCTTTCCGTCGCTTCAGATCACACTTGAATCGCCATATTGCGATTTTTTTTTAACATATAAGCTTTTTGGTGTGATCCACCTCACCCTTGAAACGCGCAACAATTTCGTCACAACCCCCTCGTTGCCCCCGATTGTCTCCCGTCGCCCCATGGCGTACCCTTTGTGTCCGCCCTTTTTCTGCGTACCGACCATGACCCTCTCCCGCACCGATCTCTCCGAGCTGGCCGTGTTTGCCGCCGTCGCCCGTCACCGCAGTTTCAGCAAGGCCGCCCTCGAGCTCGGGGTCTCCGCCTCGGCCCTGAGTCATGCCCTCAAAGGGCTGGAGAGTCGCCTGGCCGTCAGGCTGCTCAATCGCAGCACCCGGGCCGTGGTGCCGACCGAAGCGGGCGAACGGCTGCTGGCCCAGGTGCTGCCAACCCTGGGGCAACTGGAGGCGGCGCTGGCGGAGCTGACGCGCCACGCGGGCGAACCCGTGGGCAGGCTCAGGCTCTGTGCCCCGCGAGCCGCCATCCAGGAGGTGCTGGCCCCGGTGCTCATCGACTATCTGGTGCGCTACCCGCGCATGCAGGTGGAGGTGGAGGAGCTGGAGCTGATGCCCCGCCTCATCGAGGATGGCTACGACGCCGCCCTCTTTTACGGCGACCTGCTGCCCCAGGAGATGATCTCGGTTCCCCTGGGCCCGCAGCAGCGCTATCTGGTGGTGGGCTCCCCCGACTATCTGGCGCGGCGTGGCACCCCTCGCCACCCCTCGGATCTGCGCCAGCACGACTGCATCGGTTATCGGCTCACGCCCCATCACCACTATCGCTGGGCCTTTGCCGCCGAGGGGGAACTGCTTGAGATCGAAGTGACGGGCCCGCTCACCACCAGCACGCCCGCGCTCTACCTGGGGGCGGCCGAGGCGGGGCTCGGGCTCGCCTACTGCCATGAAGGGGAGGTGTTCGACGCCCTGGCATCGGGGCGGCTGGTAAGCGTGCTGGATGACTGGAGCCCCAGCTTTGCCGGGTTCAACCTCTTCTATCCGGGCCGGCACCAGCTGGGGCAAGGGCTGCGAGCCCTGATCGACATGCTGAAGGAGTATCACAGGATCCGTTAATTGATGAGCCGAATTCAGTAATCCATCAAATGAAAGCCTGATTATCAATTAAACCATAATAAACTAGACTGTCTGCTCGATTCCGGCCCTTTTCCCGAGTACAGATATGTCCGCCTACTTCCGTCTGCGTCAACGGGCCATGGCCCGCCGTTTCTGGGGCTATGCCCTCCCCTCCGTCATGGCCGTGCTGGTCTCCGGCGCCTACTACCTGGTAGACGGCATCTTCGTCGGCCACTACGTGGGGGCCGCCGGCCTTGCCGGCATCAACCTGGTCTATCCGGTCATCATGGTGCTCATCGGCCTCGCCGCCATGATCGCCATGGGGGCCGCCACCGCCATCTCCTTCCAGCAGGGCGCCAGGAACCTCGCTCTGGCCCGCCAGGCTCTGGTCAGCGCCCTCTGGCTGCTGCTGATCCTGGGCACGGTAGCGCCGCTGCTGCTGCACCACTGGCACACCGATATCCTGCAGGCCCTGGGAATGGCCCCCGGCACCGACACCTGGCAGCGGGCCAGCGACTACCTCACCTGGATTGGCGGTGGCACCCTGCTGCTCGCCAGCAACCTGGCGGTGCCCTACCTGCTTCGCAACGACGGCCGCCCTCGCCTCGCCATGGTACTGGTGAGCGGCGGCGCCCTCCTCAACATCCTGCTCAACTACATCATGGTGGGCCGGCTCGGGCTCGGCCTCACCGGCACGGCCCAGGCCACCCTCCTCTCGGAGGCCGTGGTCAGCCTGCTCGGCCTGGGGTACTTCTTCTCCCGCCACGCCCGGTTGCGGCTGACCTGGCGCCAGCTGGTGCCACGCTTCCCGGCCATGCCCGGCCTGCTCTTCACCGGGCTGCCGAGCCTCATCGCCCAGTTCAATCTGGGGCTGCTGTTGCTGCTGCACAACAGCCAGCTGATGGTGCACGGCACGGTCAAGGATCTGGCGGGCTTCACCGTGGCGGGGTACACGGAGGCGGTCTTCATCGTCATCCTGCAGGGACTGGCGTTTGGCATCCAGCCCCTGGTGAGCCAGGCAGCCGGGGCCGGGCGCCATCGCGACCTCCAGTTCCTGATGGCGATGGGGCTCAAGATCACCCTGGTCTATGGCCTGGGGGTCTGGCTGATTGTCCAGCTGCTGCCGCAGCCGGTCGCCATGCTCTACACCGGGGATCAGGACGCAGAGCTGCTCGCCGCCGCCATCAGCAGCCTGACCCTCAACCTCGCTGCCCTGCCCCTGGAGGGGATCGTCATGTTCGGCATCGTGCTGTTGCAGGCCATGGCCCGCACCCGCCAGGCCCTCGTCATCTCTGTGGCCAAGACGGTGCTGCTGCTGCCCCTCATCTTCCTGCTGCCCCTCTGGTGGGGGCGCGACGGGGTCTTGATGGCACAGCCCGCCACCGTGCTGCTGCTGACGCCCCCCCTGTGCTGGCTGCTGTGGCGGGAGTGGCGGGCCCTGAGCCCTGCCGGAGGGCGTGCTTCCGTCCCCATGCAACGGGCGCTGACCGCCCCCTGAGGCCCGCCCGGCGTCCCCCCACAAACGTCGCCCATAAAAAAAGTCCCCGCATGCGGGGACTTTTTATTGGAAACGGCAGATCAGCAGTAGCCGTAACCCAGCAGACGCTGGTAGCGCTGCTCCAGCAGTTGCTCGCTGTCGAGGGGGCGCAGGGCATCCAGATCCTGCTTGATGCGTGCTTTCAGGTGCTTGGCCATCTTCTCCACGTCGCGGTGGGCACCGCCGAGGGGCTCCTCGACGATGTTGTCGATGAGCTTCAGCTCCTTCAGGCGCTGGGCGGTGATGCCCATGGCATCCGCCGCCACCGAGGCCTTCTCGGCGCTCTTCCACAGGATGGAGGCGCACCCTTCCGGGGAGATGACGGAGTAGGTGGAGTACTGCAGCATGTTGACCCGATCACCTACACCGATGGCGAGAGCGCCGCCGGAGCCGCCTTCACCGATCACGGTGCAGACCACCGGCACGGTCAGGCCGGCCATGACTTTCAGGTTGCGGGCGATGGCTTCGGACTGGCCACGCTCCTCGGCACCCACGCCGGGGTAGGCACCCGGGGTGTCGATGAAGGTGATGATCGGCATCTTGAAGCGCTCGGCCATCTCCATCAGGCGCAGGGCCTTGCGGTACCCTTCCGGGCGCGGCATGCCGAAGTTGCGCTTGATCTTCTCCTTGGTCTCGCGACCCTTCTGGTGACCGATGACCATCACGGGCTCGCCGTCGAGACGGGCGATGCCGCCGACAATGGCCTTGTCATCGGCATAGGCGCGATCTCCGGCCAGCTCGTCGAAATCGGTGAAGATCTGCTCGATGTAGTCGAGGGTGTAGGGGCGCTGGGGATGACGTGCCATCTGGGATACCTGCCAGGCACCCAGATCGCCGAAGATCTTCTTGGTCAGCTCTTCGTTTTTCTTCTCCAGCCGGCGAATGTCTTCGCTGAGATCCACGGCACTGTTGTGCTCGCTCACATGGCGCAGTTCATCGATCTGTGCCTGCAACTCGGCGATCGGCTGTTCAAAATCCAGAAAAAGACTCATAGGGACAATAGATCCTCTAATCAAAAACCAATTCAACCCGCTCTCGTCCAAGCAGGACTCGCAAGTCATCTATCAGTTGATCGGTGGGCGTCACCCGCCACTCGGTACCGAGCGTCAATCGCACCCGGGAACCGGGGCGACGATAGTTTACCTGAACCGGACAGACTCCGGCACGGGCGGGCTCCAAAATCTCGCACAAACGCGGGAAAAAGCGCTCGTCAATGCGTTGTTCATCGAGGGAGATGCGGATTGCCCTGGCAAAACGCTCCCTCGCATCGTTGATATCCAGCAACTCGCGGGCCGACATTTTAAGGCCACCGGAGAAGTCATCAAAGCTGACCTGTCCAGAAACCACTAAAATACGGTCTTTTTGCATCAATTCTTCGTATTTTTCCAGCGCTTCACTGAAAAGGGTCACATCCAGACGGCCGGATCTGTCGTCCAGGGTGAAGATCCCCATCTTGTTGCCGCGCTTGGTCACCATGCTGCGCGCCGCGATCACCAACCCCGCCGCCGTGGTCACCGTATCCCGGGAGGTGGGATGCAGATCGCACAGTCGGCCCGAGGTGTAGCGCCGCAGCTCGCTGCTGTACTGGTTGATGGGGTGACCGGTGAGGTAGAGCCCCAGGGTCTCGCGCTCCCCTTCCAGCCACACCTTGTCGGGCCAGTGCGGCACGTTGGCGAACGCCTTCTTGACGTCGTCGATCTCCTCCGTGAGCACGCCGAACATGTCGACCTGCCCCACCGCCTGGGCCTTGGCGTGCTGCTCGGCGGCGCGCATCGCCTCCTCCAGGGTCGCCATCAGGGCGGCGCGGTGGGGGCCGAGCCTGTCCATGGCGCCGGAGAGGATGAGCTTCTCCATCACCCGTTTGTTGAGCTTCTTGATGTCGACCCGGTTGCAGAAATCGAACAGGTCGCGGAATGGACCGTCCCGATCCCGCGCCTCCAGGATCGCCTCGATGGGCCCTTCCCCTACCCCCTTCACCGCGCCGATGCCGTAGACGATGTGGCCGTCCTCGTTGACGCTGAAGCGGTAGCGGCCGGTGTTGACGTCCGGCGGGATCACGGTCAGCCCCATGCGCTGACACTCGTCCACCAGGGTCACTATCTTGTCGGTGTTGTCCATGTCCGCGGTCATCACCGCCGCCATGAACTCCGCCGGGAAGTGGGTCTTGAGCCAGAGGGTCTGGTAGGAGACCAGCGCATAGGCAGCGGAGTGGGACTTGTTGAAGCCGTAGCCCGCAAACTTCTCCACCAGATCGAAGATCTTCATCGCCAGTTCGCCGTCGACGCCGTTCTTGACCGCCCCCTCCTCGAAGCCCGCCCGCTGCTTGGCCATCTCTTCGGGTTTTTTCTTGCCCATGGCCCGGCGCAGCATGTCCGCGCCACCCAGGGTATACCCCGCCAGGGTCTGGGCGATCTGCATCACCTGCTCCTGGTAGAGGATGATGCCGTAGGTGGGCTCGAGTATGGGTTTGAGGCTTTCGTGCTGCCACTTCTCGTCCGGGTAGGAGATGGCCTCCTTGCCGTGTTTGCGCTCGATGAAGTTGTCCACCATGCCCGACTGGAGCGGGCCCGGGCGGAACAGGGCCACCAGCGCGATCATGTCTTCGAAGCAGTCGGGCTGCAGCCGCTTGATGAGGTCCTTCATGCCGCGGGATTCGAGCTGGAACACCGCCGTGGTCTCGAAGCGCTGCAAGAGGGCGAACGACTTCTTGTCGTCGATGGGGATGGCGGCGATGTCGACCGGCGGCTTGCCCTCTTTGGCAAGACGGGGGTTTATCATGCCAAGGGCCCAGTCGATGATGGTGAGGGTGCGCAGCCCCAGGAAGTCGAACTTCACCAGGCCCGCGTACTCCACGTCGTTCTTGTCGAACTGGGTGACCGGGTGATGCCCCTCGTCGTCGCAATAGAGCGGCGCGAAGTCGGTGATCTTGGTGGGCGCGATCACCACGCCACCGGCGTGCTTGCCGGCGTTGCGCACCACCCCTTCGAGGCGGCGCGCCATGTCGATGAGGTCCTTGACCTCCTCGTCCTGCTCGTAGAGCTCCGGCAACTTGGGCTCGGCTTCGAACGCCTTGGCGAGGGTCATGCCCGGATCCGGCGGGATCAGCTTGGAGATGCGATCCACAAAACCGTAGGCGTGGCCCAGCACACGGCCGACGTCCCGCACCACCGCCTTGGCCGCCATGCTGCCGAAGGTGATGATCTGGGACACCGCCTCCCGGCCGTACATCTCGGAGACGTGATCGATCACCTCGTCGCGCCGGTCCATACAGAAGTCGACGTCGAAGTCGGGCATGGAGACCCGCTCGGGGTTCAGGAAACGTTCGAACAGCAGGTCAAATTCCAGCGGATCCAGGTCGGTGATCTTGAGGGCGTAGGCCACCAGCGACCCCGCCCCCGAGCCCCGGCCCGGACCGACCGGGATGCCGTTGTCCTTGGACCACTGGATAAACTCCATCACGATGAGGAAGTAACCCGGGAAGCCCATCTGGTTGATCACTTTGAGCTCGATGTCGAGACGCTCGTCATACTCGGGACGACGCTCGGCCCGCACCGCCGGATCCGGGAACAGGAAGGCCAGCCGCTCCTCCAGCCCTTCCTTCGACTTCATGACCAGGAAGTCCTCGGTGGTCATGTCGCCGGTGGGGAAATTGGGCAGGAAATACTCGCCAAGGCGCACCGTCACGTTGCAGCGCTTGGCGATCTCCACCGTATTTTCCAGGGCTTCCGGGATGTCGGCAAACAGCTCCGCCATCTCCTCCTGACTGCGCAGGTACTGCTGGGGGCTGTAGCGGCGCGGTCGGCGCTTGTCCATCAGGGTGTAGCCGTCGTGGATGGCGACCCGGATCTCGTGGGCGTCGAAGTCATCGGCGGTGAGGAACACCACCTCGTTGGTGGCCACTACCGGCAGTTCGAACTCGGTGGCAATGGCCACCGCCATGTGGAGGTAGACCTCCTCGTCCGGGCGGCCGGTACGCAGCAGCTCCAGATAGTAGGCATCCGGGAAGTGGGTCTGGTAGAAGGCGAGGCAATGCTCCACCATCTGGCGGTTGCCCTTGAGCAGGAACTTGCCCACATCCCCCTCGCGACCGCCGGAGAGGACGATCACCCCCTTGGCATGTTCGCCAAGCCAGGCCTTGTCGATGACCGGACGCCCCTGCACGTGACCGCGCTGATAGCCGCGGGAGATGAGCAGGGTGATGTTCTGGTAGCCGTCGTTGTCCATGGCGAGCAGGGTGAGGCGAAACTGCTCGTCCCCAAGCTCGTCGCTCTGCACCCAGAAATCCGCCCCGACCAGGGGCTTGATCCCCTTGCCGTGGGCAGAGCCGTAGAAGCGCACCAGGCCGCACATGTTCATCTGGTCCGTCAGGGCCAGGGCCGGCATGTTGTTGGCGGCGGCAGCGGAGACGATGGGACCGATCTTCTGCAGGCCGTCGACCATGGAGAAGTCGGAGTGCACCCTCAGGTGGATGAAACGAGGATCAGCCATGGTCACGCCCTCTCATTGCGCAAGCAGAAATCGTTCAGACAGATCGGCATCGGTTATTCGATCCCCAGAGCGCGGCGCACCGGCTTGAAGCTCTGCCGGTATTCGGGCAGCGGGCCCCGTTCGGCCAGAATGGCGAGGTGCTCCGCCGTCGGGTAGCCCTTGTGGCGGGCGAAACCGTACTCGGGATGGCGGCTGTCCAGCTCGGTCATCTCGGCGTCCCGGGTCACCTTGGCGAGGATGGAGGCGGCGCTGATGGCGGCCACCAGGCTGTCCCCCTTGACCACGGCGCGGGCCTCCATCGGCAATCTGGGGCAGCGGTTGCCGTCGATGAAGACCAGCTCGGGCGTCACCTTGAGCCCCGCCACGGCGCGCTGCATCGCCAGCATGGTGGCGTGCAGGATGTTGAGCTCGTCGATTTCCGCCGGGCTGGCGCGGCCGATGGCATAGGCCAGCGCCTTCTCTTTGATCTCGCCAAACAGGGCGAGCCGCTTCTTCTCGGAGAGCTTCTTGGAGTCGGCGAGGCCAAGGATGGGATTGGCAGGATCCAGGATCACCGCGGCGGTGACCACGTCACCCACCAGGGGGCCGCGACCCACTTCGTCCACCCCGGCAATCAGCTTGTCTTCGGGAATATCGATCGTCATCTCATAGCCTTGAATCAAAACCGGCCCCGCAGGGCCAGTATCAGCACAACATCACGCCTGACACACAGGCAGAGCCCACTAGCGTTCCAGCAGCGCGGCAACCGCTTCCGCTGCCTGCACATCCGCATTGCAGCGGATCTTCTCGTGCAACCGGGTGAAGGTGGCGATGAGCTCGCTGTTGTCATGGTCCAGCAGCTTGCTCACCTCTTCCACCAGGTTGGCCGGGGTGCACTCGTGCTGGATGAGCTCGGGCACCAGCATCTTGTCCGCCAGCAGGTTCGGCAGGGAGACATAATCCGTCTTCACCAGCCACTGGGCCAGCAAGTAGCTGAAGGGTTTGAGTTTGTAACCCACCACCATGGGCTTTTTCACCAGCATGGCCTCGAGGGCCGCGGTGCCGGAGGCGAGCATCACCACATCGGCGGCAATCATGGCCTCGCGGCCCTGGCCGTCCAGCAGCACCATGTCGAGCTCCGGGGCCACCTCGGCCTTGATGGCGAGGAACTGCTCGCGCCGTTTCTGGTTGACCAGAGGCACGATGAAACCGAGATCCGGGTTGTGCACCGTCAGGTGCTTGCACGCCTCGAGGAAGACCGGCGCCATGAAGCCCACTTCCGCCGTGCGGCTCCCCGGCAGCACCGCCAGCCAGCGACGGGCGGGATCGATGCCGAGGGCCTCGCGCACCGCCCCTTGATCCGGCACCAGCGGAATGTCGTCCGCCATGGTGTGGCCGACGAAGCGACAGGGGGCATCGAAACGGTCGTAGAAGGCTTTCTCGAACGGCAGGAAGGCGAGCACCATGTCGGTGGCGGCCTTGATCTTGTGAATGCGGCCCTGACGCCAGGCCCAGACGGAGGGACTGACATAGTGGACCGTCTTGATACCGGCGCGGCGCAGTTTCAGCTCCACCCCGATATTGAAATCCGGTGCATCCACACCGACGAAGATGTCGGGGGGATTGGCGATGAAGTGGCGCAGCAGTTCGCGGCGCACCTGGAGGATGCGGGGCAGACGGCCCAGCACCTCGGTGATGCCCATGACGGAGAGCTCCTCCATCTCGAACAGCGCCTTCACGCCGAGAGCCTGCATCCGCGGCCCGGCGATCCCTTCGAACTGCGCATCCGGGTAGCGGGCTTGCAGTTCGCGCACCAGCCCTGCGGCCAGGATGTCGCCGGAGGTCTCTCCGGCGACGATGCCGATGCGAATGGGATCAGGCACGGATGATCCCGCGCTCGTTGTCCTTGAGGAAATCCACATAGAGCTGGATGGCCGGTTCGCTTTGGGCCATCTCGCTCAGCACGGGCAACACCTCTTCAATGGTCTTGCCGGAGCGGAAGATCTCCTTGTAGGCGCGCTTGACGGCAGAGATCGCCTCGGCGCTGAAGCCACGACGACGCAGGCCTTCGGAGTTGACCCCGAACGGCTTGGCGTAGTTGCCGGCGGCCATCACGTAGGGCGGCACGTCCTTGTTCAGGGCAGCGCAGCCGCCGACGAAGGCGTGGGAGCCGACGCGGCCGAACTGGTGAATGGCAGACAGACCGCCGAAGATCACGAAGTCACCGATGTGCACATGGCCCGCCAGGGTGGCGTTGTTGGCGAAGATGCAGTTGTCACCGATGATGCAGTCGTGGGCCACGTGAACGTTGACCATGAACAGGTTGCCGCTACCCACCTTGGTCAGGCTCTGGTCCTGGGTGGTGCCGCGGTGCACGGTGCAGTTCTCGCGAAACACGTTGTTGTCGCCGATCTCGAGGAAGGTGCGCTCGCCGGCGTACTTCTTGTCCTGGCAATCCTCACCGATGGAGGTGTGCTGGAAGATCTTGTTGCCGCGACCGATCTTGGTCGGGCCCTTGATCACCACGTGGGAGCTCACCCAGGTGTTGTCACCGATTTCCACCTCGGCGCCGATGACGGTGAAGGGGCCGATTTCAACCCCTTTGCCGATGACGGCAGACTCATGGACGATGGCGGTGTCGTGGATGATGGCAGTCTGATCGATCACGGTTATACCTCGCGCTTGGCGCACATCAGTTCGGCAGTACAGACCACTTCACCGTCGACGGTGGCGACACCGGTGAACTTGGCGATGCCGCGACGCTCCTTCAGGAACTCCACATCCAGCACCAGCTGATCGCCGGGGCCCACCGGGCGCTTGAAGCGGGCATTGTCGATGGAGGCAAAGTAATAGAGCTCGTTGGGGGACGGCTTGCCCACCATGGTGAAGGCCAGGATACCGGTGGCCTGGGCCATGGCTTCCAGGATCAGCACGCCGGGGAAGACCGGCTTGGCCGGGAAGTGGCCCTGGAAGATCGGCTCGTTGAACGAGACGTTCTTGATGGCGCGCAGGGTCTTGCGCTCATCGCTGATCTCGTAGTTTTCCACCTTGTCCACCATCAGGAACGGATAACGGTGGGGCAGCAGATCCATGATTTCCTGGATGCCCAGGCTCTTCTTTTCAGTAGTCAAAACAGTACCCTATACCAATCGTGATTATTCTTGATCCAGCTTTTTCTCAAGCTTGCTCAACCGCTTGTGCATCTCTTCGATACGCATCACCCGGGCGGCGGTCTTGCGCCACTCTTTATTGGTTTGCAGGGGGATGCCGGAAGAGTAGATACCGGGCTCGGTGATGGGACGCATCACCATGGCCATGCCGGTGACGGTGGCCTGGTCGCAGATCTCCATGTGCCCGTTAAAGACGGAGGCACCACCAATGATACAGTATTTGCCGACCTTGAGACTACCGGCCATCACGGTGGAGCCCGCCACGGCAGTGCCGTAGCCGATCTCGACGTTGTGGGCGATCTGGCACTGGTTGTCGATGATGACGTTGTCAGCGATGCGGGTATCTTCCAGCGCACCGCGGTCGATGGTGGTGCAGGCACCGATCTCGACCCGGTTGCCGATGGTCACGCCGCCGAGCTGGGGGATCTTGATCCACTCGCCGCGCTCGTTGGCATAACCGAAACCGTCTGCCCCGATCACGGTGCCGGCCTGTACCAGACAGTCCGTGCCCAGGGTCACGTTGTGATAGAGGGTGACGTTGGCCCACAACCGGGAGCGCGCTCCCAGTCGGGTATCCTTGCCAACGAAACAGCCCGGGCCGATGCGCACATCGTCACCCAGCACGACGCCGGATTCGATCACCGCATTGGCACCGATGGCCACTCTCTCGCCCAGTTGCACGTCCGCCGCGATGACGGCGCTCGGATGGATATCCATGGCCGGCTGCGGGGTGGTGTCCAGCAGTTGGGCAACCCGGGCAAAGCCCACATAGGGGTCTTTGAGCACCAGGGCGTTGGTGGGGCAAAACGGCAGGTCTGCCTCGGTGATGAGCACGGCAGTGGCCTTGCTCTGCTCCAGAAAATGCCGGTACTTCTTGTTGGACAGGAAGGCTATCTCCCCCTCCCCGGCTTTTTCCAGTGTCGCGACCTTGCGAATTTCCCGGGTCCCATCCCCATGGACCTCGGCCCCCAGTTGCTGGGCCAGCTGTGCGAGAGTGAATGCCATCAATTAGTTGCTCTTGCTAACCTGAGAAATAACCTGGCCGGAGATGTCCAGCTTGCTGGCTGCATACGGGGCGGCGTTGCGCTCCAGCACCAGATCGTAGCCATTGCTCTTGGCGATGGCGTCGATGGCAGCCTGCACCTTGGTCAGGATCTTGTTGCGCTCTTCGGACTGACGGCGACCGTTGTCCTGTTCAAACGCCTGACGCTTCTGGTTGAATTCCATCTGCAGCTTGGCCAGCTTCTCCTGGCTCTGCTTCTTCTGTTCGGCGCTCATGAAGGCTTCGTCCTTCTTGAACTTCTCGACCAGTGCCTGACCGTCGGACTCCAGCTTCTGCAGTTCACGCATGCGCGGCTCGAACTCGCCCTTCAGCTTCTTGGCAACGGCTTCACGCTGGGGCAGCTTTTGGAAGACTTCGCCCATGTCGACCACGGCAATCTTGGTCTCAGCGAAGGCAGAACCCATGCCGGCAGCCATCAGTGCAAAGCTCAAACCAGCTACTTTCAACACTTTATTCACACTTACTCCTTGGTCCCTCATGTGAGGGCTACCTGATTTACCTGATTATGCAAGTGGTACCCGGACCGACTTGTTACCTGGTGAGGCACGCAAGCTGCGCGTCCCATCATTGAATACCCCCACCGCAGGGTGGGGGCAGAGTCCGTCCTTAGAAGGTACGGCCGATGTTGAATGAGAAGAACTCGGTCCGGTCGCCCTCGTACTGCTTGAGCGGACGGGCAATCGCGAACACCAGCGGGCCCATCGGGGAGAGCCACTGCAGCGATAGACCGGCCGAGGCGCGGTAGTTGGTCGGATCCGAATAGTCGGCCAGATAGTTGCAGCCGCTGAAGCAACGGTTGCGGTACTGGTCATAGTCGAAGGTGGTATCCCACACGGAGCCGGCATCGATGAAGAAGCTGGTCCGCAGTTGCGGCTGATAGGTCTCGGAGGCAAACGGCGTCGGCACTATCATCTCGAGGGAGGCGACCGCCAGGGCGTTGCCGCCCACCGAGCTGTCGGTGCCCTGGATGACGTCGTTGCCGCTCAGGTTGTAGTAGTAGAGCGCCTTCGGACCCACGGTATTGCTCTTGAAGCCGCGCAGGGTATCAAAACCACCGGCGAAGTAGTTCTCGAAGAACGGCAAGACGTGGTCATAGCTGCCGTTGCTGCCGTAGCCGTTGCCGTAGGAGGCACGCGCCTTGGCCATCAGCACCCACTTGTGATCCGCATCGAACGGGAAGTAGTGCGCGTCTTCGGCGTTGAGCTTGAAGTACTGCAGATCCATGCCCGGCACGGTCACCTTGGCGTTGACCCGCTGACGGTCACCGGCGGTCGGGAACTGGCCCTTGTTGAGGGTGGAACGGGTCCAGCCGGCGGTGACGTCGACGGTGTTGAACACCATGCGGTTGTCGCCATCCTTGTTCTCGCTGTACACCTTCCAGAACTCATCCACCTGCAGATAGGGGTTGGGCTGGGACAGTTTGTTGTTTTCGACCCCGAGGCTGAAGTCGAGACGGTTGTTCTCGTTGACCGGGAAACCACTGGAGAGGCGGAAGCCGATGGTAGTGTTCTCGTAGTCCACGATGTTGGCGTCGGCCGCACTGAACTGGTTGTAGTAGAGACGACCGCCCAGGCTGACCCCGTCCACGGTGAAGTAGGGATCGTTGTAGCTGAGGTCGACGCTCTTGGAGTACTTGTTGGTACTGGCGGAGATGCCGATCTTCTTGCCGGTCCCCATGAAGTTGTCCTGCTGCAGGCCTGCCTGCAGACTCAGACCAGATTCGGTACCGTAGCCCACACCGGCGTTGATGGAACCGGCCGGCTGCTCCTTGACCTTGAAGTCCAGATCGACCTGGTCATCGCTGCCCGGCACCCGCTTGGTGTCCACTTCCGCGGTCTCGAAGAAGCCGAGGCGGTTGAGACGGGTCTTGGACTGCTCGACGTTGTCGGAGGAGAGCCAGGTGCCCTCCATCTGGCGCATCTCGCGACGCAGCACTTCGTCCTTGGTGGTGACGTTGCCGCTGAAGTTGATGTTGCGCACATAGACCCGGGGACCCGGCTCCACGTTGACGATGAGCTCCACTTCCTTGGTCTGATCGTTGATCTGGGGGAAGGTAACCACTTTCGGATAGGCGTAGCCGTAACGGCCGAGGAACTTGGAGAGCACCTCTTCGGTATGGGTTACCTGGCTGGCGGAGTAGACGCTGCCCGCCTCGATGGGGATGAGGCCCTTCATTTCGCCGCCGCGGTCGATGAGGTCGCCCTTGAGCTGGATGCCGGAAACCTTGTACTGCTCCCCTTCCTTGACGTTGAGGGTGACGTAAACGCCCTTCTTGTCCGGGGTCATGGAGACCTGGGTGGACTCCTGGGTGAAGCGGATGTAGCCGCGGTCCATGTAGTAGGAGCGCAGCACTTCGATGTCACCGGCCAGCTTCTGCTTCTGGTAGCGCTGATCGCCGGTGAAGTTCCACCAGGGCACGTCGTCCTTGAGGGAGAGCTGGGCCAGCAGCTTCTCTTCCGGGAAGACGTTGTTGCCGACGATGTTGATCTGCTGGATCTTGGCCGCTTCCCCTTCCACGAAGGTGAACTTGAGGTCGACCCGGTTGCGCGGCAGCGGGGTGACGATGGCCTTGACCTTGGCGGAGTACTTGCCCACACCGTAGTAGAAATCTTCCAGCCCTTTCTCGAGGGAGCTCAGCACGGTGCGATCCAGCGGATCACCCACGCGGATCCCGGAGGATTCCAGGCTCTGGGTCAGTTGCTCTTCCTTGATGTCCTTGTTGCCGGAGAACTCGATGCTGGAGATGGTCGGGCGCTCCTTGACCACCACTTGCAGCACCTGACCGTCGCGATAGACCTTGACATCCTCGAAGTTGCCGGAGGCATAGAGCTTCTTGATGGCGTTCGCCAGGGACACGGAGTCGACGGAATCACCGACCCGCACCGGCAGATTCAACAGGGCGGCACCCAGGGTCACCCGCTGCAGGCCCTCGACCTGAATGTCTTGCACCACAAAAGAGGCCGGGGCAGCCTGAGCCAGGAAGCTGGCCCCCAGCAGGCAACTCAACACCAATGCTTTTTTAACAGCCATTTTGTTCTTATGTGTCCTTGTTGATGCTCTGGCCTCAGAGGCGAGCGAAATCATTAAACAGCGCAATGCCCATCAGTAACATCAGAATGGCGGCGCCTATCCTGAACCCAACTTCCTGAATTTTTTCCGATACCGGCTTGCCGGTGATCGCCTCGATGAGGAAATAGACCAGATGGCCACCATCGAGCACCGGCAGGGGGAACAGGTTGATGATCCCCAGGTTGACGCTGATGAGCGCCAGGAATCCGAGGAAATAGACCAACCCGTAATCGGCGCTGCTGCCGGCCCCCTTGGCGATGGAGATGGGGCCGCTCAGGTTGTCCAAAGAGACGATGCCACCGATCAGCTTGCCTATCATGTCGAAGGTCAGGGTGATCAGGCTCCAGGTCTTCTGGACCCCATGCCACAGGGCTTGCAAAGGCCCATACTGTAACAGAGTTCGATACTCATCCGGTAATGGAACCAGTTGCGGCGACAAGCCCACAAAACCGACCAGCTGGCCCTTCACTTTCTTCCCGTCCGGGGTCAGGGTCAGGGTCATCTCGCTGCCCCCGCGCTCCACCGTCACCTGCAGCGGCTGCGCCGGTGACTGCTGGACACGCTCGACAAACTGGGTCCATTCGGTGATGGCCTCTCCATCGACCCCCTTGATGCGATCCCCTATCTGAAGGCCGGCCTTCTCGCTGGCGCTCGATGGCACCACGGCCTCCACCACGGGCAGCACCTTGCCACCGAGGGGCACTATCCCGAGGCTCCCGATGGGTGACTCTTTGTCCGGATCGAATTTCCAACCTGCCAGCTGCAGGGTCTTGTCCACTGCATAGCTGGTGTTGGCCGCCTTGAGCTTGAGCTGGACCGAGTCATCGCCAAGGTGGCTGATGAGGGCGTAGGTGACGCTCTCCCAGTCACCGGTCTCCTCGCCGCCGACGCCGACGATCTCCATGCCTGGCAGGATGCCGGCCTCTGCCACGATGGAGGCGGGACGCACCTCGCCCACCACGGGTTTGACGCTCGGCACCCCTATCATGAACATCAGCCAGAAGGCGAACAGGGCGAACACGAAGTTCGCCATGGGGCCGGCCGCGACGATGGCCATCCGGGCCCAGACGCTCTTGTGGTTGAAGGCCTGCGCCTCCTCCCCCGGCTTGAGTTCGTCGACCCGGCCATCCAGCATCTTGACGTAACCGCCAAGGGGGATCAGGGCCAGCACGTATTCGGTGCCATCCTTGCCAAGGCGACGCCAGATGGCCTTGCCAAAGCCGATGGAGAAGCGCTCCACCTTGACGCCGCAACGACGAGCCACCCAGAAGTGGCCAAATTCATGCACCGCCACCAGCAGCCCGAGGGCCACGATGAAGGCGCCGATATTCCACAGAACCCCGCCCATCAGCCGCGTACCTCGCGGTCATGTCCAGTCCTGCGCTCGAGAGCATGGAGAGGGGCTGGCTGCCACCACAGTCCGTTCATACGGCAAGCTCCTTTATCAGTTGCTGGGCACGGGCTCGGGCCGTACCGTCCAGGGCGATGAGATCCGCCAGAGAGCCGGCAGCACTGCTGCCCAGCTCGGCCATGACGGATTCGTTGACTCTGGCAATATCCATAAATCCGATCCGCTCTGCAAGAAAAGCCGCGACGGCCTCCTCGTTGGCGGCATTGAGGGAGGTGGTCGCCCCCTGCCCCTGCTGGCACGCGCTCATGGCCAGCGCCAGACAGGGATAGCGCTCATAGTCGGGCCGGATAAAGCTGAACTCTCCGACACTGAAGAAATCCAAAGGTTCCACACCGGACTCGATCCGTTCCGGATAGGCCAGAGCGTGGGCAATGGGGGTGCACATGTCCGGGTTGCCGAGCTGGGCCAGCACGGAGCCATCCTTGTACTGCACCATGGAGTGAATGACGGACTGGGGGTGGATCACCACCTGGATCTGCTCGGGGGCCGCATTGAACAGCCAGCGCGCCTCGATGTACTCCAGCCCCTTGTTCATCATGGTGGCGGAGTCCACCGAGATCTTGGCCCCCATGGACCAGTTGGGATGGGCAATGGCTTGCGCCGGGGTGACATGGTGCAATTCACCCACATCGGCATAGCGGAAAGGTCCGCCGGAGCCGGTCAGCAGGATCTTGCTGATCCCCGCCCCGGCCAGATCGCAGAAACCGGGCTGGCGCTGCACGTCGACCGGCAGGCACTGGAAGATGGCGTTGTGTTCGCTGTCGATGGGCAGCAGCTCGGCGCCGTGCTCTCGCACCGCCTCCATGAAGAAGGCTCCGGACATCACCAGCGCCTCCTTGTTGGCCAGCAGAATGCGCTTGCCAGCGCGCACGGCAGCCATGGTGGGTGCCAGACCCGCCGCACCGACAATGGCCGCCATCACGCTGTGGGCATCGGGGTGAGCAGCCACGTCGCACAGGGCTGCCTGACCGGACAACACCCGGGTGGTGCTGCCGTGTGCCTTGAGCCGACCCGCCAGATCGCTGGCGGCGCCTTCGTCCACCATGACGGCGAACCGGGGGGAGAATTCGAGACAGTCGCGCAGCATGGCATCCACGCTGCGGGCAGCGGTCAGCGCCAGCACCTGCCAGCGCCCGGGGTTGTGGCGCAGTACCTTGAGGGTGCTCTGACCGATGGAGCCTGACGCTCCCAGGATCACCAGGTTTTGCATCAAGACTCCTGATTGGGTAACAGACTGATGGAGCGGGACGCTCCCGGGATCATCAGTGCGCGAAACATCAAAACTCCGGACCGAGCAACAGGTAGCTGAGCAGGAAGACGGGCAGCGCCGCCGTCAGGCTATCGATGCGATCGAGAATGCCCCCATGGCCCGGCAACAGGGTGCCGGAATCCTTGATGCCGGCTTCCCGCTTGAACATGCTCTCGGCCAGATCGCCGAGCACGGAGGCCAGCACCGCCAGCAGGGAACAGAGCAGCACGGTGCCCATCTTGGCAGGCACGAAGCCCATGAACCAGGTCACGCCGATGGCCAGCAGGCTGGCGGTAAAGAGGCCGCCCAGCATGCCTTCGATGGTTTTACCCGGGCTCACGGCCGGCGCCAGCTTGTGTTTGCCGAACGCCTTGCCGAAAAAATACGCGCCAGAATCTGCCGCCCAGACCAGTCCCATCACGAACAGCAGGATCCAGGCCCCCATCATGGGGTCGTGGTAGAAGTTGTAGCCGCGAATGGCCACCAGGGACCAGAAGAAGGGAACCAGGGTCACCAGACCGAACAGGGATTTGAGCCAGATGGATTCACGCCACAGCCTGGCGCTTTGCGGGTAGCGCAGCACCAGCAGCAGCCCCAGCAGCCACCAGCTGACGGCAGTCCAGAGCACGCCCATCACCAGCGGATGCAGTTGGGGGATCCAGAGTTGCTCCACGGGCACCCAGAACAGGCTGGCCCCCAGCAGCAGACAGAACACCAGCGGCAACCACTGTTGCGGCTGGGCAGTGACGAAGGCACTCCACTCACGGCTGGCCAGCAGAAAGACCAGGGCGGCGAGCAGGGCAAAGAATTTCAACGGCAGAAAAAACAGCGCCCCCAACACCAGGGGTACTAACAGTAATGCGGTAATAATTCGTTGTTTTAGCAAAAGAAACCTCTCTCTTGGGAGCGGGGTTTAGCCGGTCTGTTGCGCGGCGATCAATTCCCGGATCTGTTCACCCGTACACCCGAAGCGACGCTCGCGAGCAACGAAGGAGGCAACTGCCCCACTGAACTCGGCCTCGTCAAAATCGGGCCACAGGACCGGGGTAAAATAGAGTTCGGCATAGGCGAGCTGCCAAAGGACAAAGTTGCTGATGCGATGATCCCCGCCGGTGCGGATCAGCAGATCCACGGGGGGAAGATCAGCCATGCAGACATGACGACCCAATGCCGCCTCATCGACCGCCTCGGCATCCAGTTCACCCACCGCCACGGCGCTTGCCAGGGTCCGGGCCGCCTGGGCGATGTCCCACTGACCGCCATAATTGGCGGCGATATTGAGGGTCAATCCCTGATTGTTGGCGGTCAGGGCCTCGGCCTTGGCGATTTTGGCCTGCAGCCGCTCGCTGAAGCGGGCAGTGTCGCCAATCACCCGAAGGCGAATGCCGTTGCTGTGCAACTTGCTCACCTCGCGACCCAGCACCGTCATGAACAATTCCATCAGGGCGTTGACTTCCCCTTCCGGACGGCGCCAGTTCTCGCTGGAAAACGCAAACAGGGTCAGCGCCTCCATCTTGGCACGGGCGGCAAAGGCCACGGCCTCACGCACGGATTTCACGCCCGCCTTGTGCCCGGAAACCCGCATCTTGCCGCGGTTCTGGGCCCAGCGACCATTGCCATCCATGATGATGGCGACGTGACGGGGCAAGGACGAGCTGGCGCTATCGCCTAGCGCTGCCAAAAGCGACATTCATTTCTCCCACAAAGACAAAAGCGCCGTGCAGGGGCACTACACGGCGCTCGTAATATACCTGTCGGAGGCTTAGATTTCCATTAGCTCCTTTTCCTTCACAACCAGGGCGTCATCCACCAGCTTGATGAAGGTATCGGTCAGCTTCTGGATCTCTTCCTGGGCGCGACGGTCGTCGTCTTCGGAGATCTCTTTCTCTTTCAGCAGGGCTTTCAGGTCGGCGTTGGCATCGCGACGGATGTTGCGAATGGCAACCCGGGCACCTTCGGCTTCGGCACGGACGATCTTGGTCAGATCACGGCGACGCTCTTCGGTCAGCGGCGGCAGCGGCACGCGCAGAGTCTGGCCGTTGCTGGACGGGTTCAGGCCCAGATCGGAGGTCAGGATGGCTTTTTCCACCGCCTGGATCATGGAGCGATCGAAGATGGAGATGGAGAGAGTACGGGCATCTTCTGCCACCACGTTGGCCAACTGCTTCAGAGGAGTGGCAGCACCGTAATACTCCACCTGGATGCCGTCGAGCAGGCTCGGGTGAGCACGGCCGGTACGGATCTTGGACATCTGGGTCTTCAGCGACTCTACGCTTTTGCCCATGCGGTCCTTGGCGTCGTTTTTAATCTCGTTGATCACAGTGGTTTTCCTTTTGGCGAACGAGCCGACGGGCGGCTCGTATCTATCTTGTTGACTGGCGTAATGGACAAGCGAGCCTGGGGCTCACACTTGCCTTACTTGCTGGCCTGGTGGATCAGGGTACCTTCCGGCTCACCCATGATCACGCGGCGCAGCGCGCCCGGTTTGTTCATGTTGAACACCCGGATCGGCAGATCGTGGTCGCGGGCCAGGGTAAAAGCAGCAAGATCCATCACTTTGAGTTCTTTTTCAAGAACTTCATCATAACTCAGTTCCTGATAGAGCACGGCATCCGGGTTCTTGACCGGGTCATCGGTGAACACGCCATCGACCTTGGTGGCTTTCAGCACGACGTCGGCTTCGATCTCGATACCGCGCAGGCAGGCTGCCGAGTCGGTGGTAAAGAAGGGGTTGCCGGTACCGGCAGAGAAGATCACCACCTTGCCGGCACGCAGCTGGCTGATGGCTTCGGCCCAGCTGTAGGAGTCGCAGACCCCTTGCAGGGAGATGGCCGACATCAGGCGGGCATTCACATAAGCACGATGCAGGGCATCACGCATGGCCAGGCCGTTCATGACGGTCGCCAGCATGCCCATGTGGTCACCCACCACGCGATTCATGCCTGCCTTGGCAAGGCCGGCACCACGGAACAGGTTGCCGCCACCGATGACCAGACCGACCTGAACACCCAGCTCAACCAGCTCTTTGATCTCTTGGGCCATCCGTTCCAGCACCGCCGGATCAATGCCGAAACCCTCGGATCCTTGCAGGGCTTCACCACTCAACTTCAGAAGAACACGTCTGTATGCAGGCTTGGGATTGGTACTCATGTCACTGATTCCTGGTCATATAAAGACCGCGACATAAGTCGCGGTCTGGGGAAACGGAAAAACCGGTTCGATTAGGCCTTCTGAGCGGCCGCGATCTGGGCTGCTACTTCAGCAGCGAAGTCGGTCTCTTGCTTCTCGATGCCTTCGCCCACTTCGAAACGGGTGAAGGAAACAACGTCAGCGCCTTCTTTCTTCAGCAGCTCGGCAACGGTCATGGAAGGATCTTTCACGAACGGTTGACCAGTCAGGGAAACCTCACCGGTGAACTTCTTCATGCGGCCTTCAACCATCTTCTCGGCGATCTCTTTCGGCTTGCCGGAGTTGATGGCGATGTCGATCTGGATTTCGCGCTCTTTGGCAACGACTTCGGCAGACACGTCTTCCGGTTTGACGAATTGCGGGCTGTTGGCAGCAACGTGCATGGCCAGATCTTTGGCCAGCTCGTCGGTACCGCCAACCAGCTTGGTGATAACACCGATGCGGGAGCCGTGAACGTAGGTGCCCAGGTTGTCACCTTCAACCAGCATCACGCGACGCAGGTTCATGTTCTCACCGATCTTAGCGATCAGGTTGGTGATGGTCAGCTCGACGGACTCGCCGTTGCCGAAGTCGGCGGCTTTCAGCGCGTCAACGTCAGCGATTTTCTGGGTAGCAGCGATCTCGACGATCTTCTGACCCATGGCCAGGAAACCGGCATCCTTGGAAACGAAGTCAGTCTCGCAGTTCAGCTCGATCATGACGGCAACGTTGCCTTCGGTACGGGCGAAGATCACACCTTCAGCGGCGATACGGCCAGCTTTCTTGGCGGCCTTGGCCTGACCGGATTTACGCATGTTCTCGATAGCCAGCTCGATATCACCGTTGGCTTCTTCCAGCGCTTTTTTGCAATCCATCATGCCAGCGGCGGTGCGCTCGCGCAGTTCTTTTACCAGGGCGGCAGAAATGTTTGCCATGTCCAGTATCCTCGGTCTTGAATTGACAAGAAACAGGGGCCACAAGGGCCCCTGCTAACCAATTACATCAGCTTGGTTAATAAGGGCTTTTCAGTCCTTATCAATTACTCAGCTTCAACGAAGCCATCTTGTTCGGCTTGAACAACGATGTCCTGCTCACGGGCTTCCAGAACGGTGTCAGCAGCAGCGTTCAGGTACAGCTGTACGGCACGGATAGCGTCGTCGTTACCCGGGATGACATAGTCAACGCCGTCCGGGTTGGAGTTGGTATCAACGATGGAAACTACCGGGATACCCAGGTTGTTGGCTTCTTTGATAGCGATGTGCTCGTGGTCGGCATCGACAACGAACAGAACGTCAGGCAGGCCGCCCATGTTCTTGATACCACCCAGGCTCTTCTCCAGCTTTTCCATTTCGCGAGTACGCATCAGCGCCTCTTTCTTGGTCAGCTTGTCGAAGGTACCGTCTTCGCTCTGGGTTTCCAGATCTTTCAGGCGCTTGATGGACTGACGAACGGTTTTCCAGTTGGTCAGCATGCCGCCCAGCCAGCGGTGGTTAACATAGAACTGGTCGCAACGCTCAGCGGCTTCTTTGACGGCTTCAGACGCGGCACGCTTGGTACCTACGAACAGTACCTTGCCTTTCTTGGCAGCTACGGAGCTGATGAAGTTCATGGCATCGTCAAACATCGGAACGGTTTTTTCCAGGTTGATGATGTGAACTTTGCTGCGGGCGCCGAAGATGTAGGACTTCATTTTCGGGTTCCAGTAACGAGTCTGGTGACCGAAGTGAACGCCGGCTTGCAGCATGTCGCGCATAGAAACTTTAGCCATTTTATACCTCTGTATTGGGGTTAGGCCTCCACGCATCCCATATAACCGACCCGTTAAGGCACCCCGGCATATGTGTCGATGTGTGTGTGTTGTTGAGTAAGGGTGATGGCATGAGGACACGAGTTCCCCATTCCGGCGCGCTTTATACCATAACTTTGGTCATGACACCACCAGCCCGGGTGCTAAAAATGGATCCCGGATCATGGTGCGACCGCCTGATGACGTTGCGATGACGATCACACTGGAAGTAAACGGGGGTTGGGGATAAAATTTCGCCCTGATTGCAAACGCATCTATTTTTCATTACCTGGTTGTTGGGCATCGGCAGGATGCGCAATCAGGCCCCAAGAGAGATCCCATGTCCATTAAAATCAAGACACCGGAAGAGATTGAAAAAATGCGTGTCGCCGGCCAGCTGGCCGCCGACGTGCTGGTCATGATCGCCCCCCACGTCAAGGCGGGCGTCACCACAGACGAACTGAATACCCTCTGCCACGATTACATCGTCGACGTGCAACAGGCCATCCCCGCGCCGCTCAATTACCACGGCTTCCCCAAGTCCATCTGTACTTCAGTGAACGATGTCATCTGCCATGGCATCCCGAACCACAAGAAGCTGCGGGAAGGGGACATCATCAATCTGGATATCACCGTCATCAAGGATGGTTATCACGGCGATACCTCCGCCATGTTCATCGTGGGCCAGACCACCCCCCTGCGTCGCCAGCTCTGCAAGGTGGCCCAGGATAGCCTCTATGCCGCCATCAAACGGGTGCGCCCGGGCATGTGCATCACCGAGATCGGCGCCGTCATCCAGCCCATCGTCGAGCAGGCCGGCTTCTCCGTGGTACGCGACTACTGCGGCCATGGCATCGGTGCCGAGTTCCACGAAGAGCCGCAGATCCTGCACTACCGCAACGGCGGCAAGCTGGAGCTGAAAGCGGGCATGTGCTTCACCATCGAGCCCATGGTCAACAGCAAGAAGTACCACTGCAAGGTCAATCCGAAGGATGGCTGGACCGTGACCACCAAAGACGGCGGCGACTCCGCCCAGTGGGAGCACACCCTGCTGGTGACCGAGGATGGCTGCGAGGTCCTGACCCTGCGCCCCGACGACACTATCGAGCGTTTTATCCGCCACGTTTGACATTCAACCCCGGCCGCGCGCCGGGGTTGCTCTTTACCCGGCCCGACCGAGAGTGTGACATGCCATGGATGCCAGCCTGCTTTCTCCCCATCTGCTCCCAGACGATCAGCTCACCCGTGACAACTGCAAGGAGTACCTGAGCCGCTTTCTCGCCTGGCTGCACGAGCGCTTCGACGCCGGTGACAACATCATCGAACTGGTGGCCACCCGCTCCGAATACATGGACGCGCTGCTGACCAGGCTCTGGCACAAGTTCGGCTTCGACAGGACCGAGCTCACCCTGATCGCGGTGGGGGGCTATGGCCGCGGCGAGCTGCACCCCCACTCCGACATCGATCTGCTTATCCTCTATGAAGGGGACGAGCTGGACGAGGTGCTGGGGCTGCGCATCGGCGAGTTCATCACCCTCTTGTGGGATCTCAAGCTGGAAGTGGGGCAGTCGGTGCGCAACGTGGCCGAGTGCATCGAGCAGGGTCGCAACGACATCACGGTTGCCACCAACCTCATCGAGGCCCGTTACATCACGGGTCGCCTGGCGGGATTCGAGCAGTTGCAGGCGGCCACCCAGCCCCAGCACTTCTGGCCGAGCGAAGCCTTCTTTCGTGCCAAACGCGAAGAGCAGGCCCTGCGCCACCAGCAGTTTCTCGGTACCGCCTACAAGCTGGAGCCGGATCTCAAGAACAATCCCGGGGGCCTTCGCGACATCCAGACCCTGGCCTGGGTCGCCCGCCGCCACTTCGGCGCCACCACCCTGTTCGAGATGACCAGCCACGGTTTTCTCAACCGGGCCGAGTACCGGGAATTGCTCGACTGTCAGAATTTCCTGTGGAAGGTGCGCTTCGCCCTGCACATGGCCATCAACAAGGGGGACAACCGTCTCTTGTTCGACCGCCAGCGCACCGTGGCCCAGATGCTGGGGTTCGAGGGCGAGGGCAACGGCCCGGTCGAGCAGATGATGAAGCGCTTCTACCAGACTGTGCGACGGGTGGCCGAACTCAACGAGATGCTGCTGCAACTCTTTGACGAGGCCATTCTCGGCAACACCGCCATGGACGTGCGCCGCATCAGCGACGAATTCCAGCTGCGCGGCCGCCTCATCGATGCGGTGGACTCCGAGCTGTTCGGCCGGGATCCTGCCGCCATCCTGCGACTCTTCTACCAGATAGCCCAGCACCCGGAGATTGCCGGCATCCACTCCGCCACCTTGCGCCAGTTGCGCGAGGCCAGACGCACCCTCAACTGCTGGCTGCAAGATCTACCCGAGTGCCGCCGTCTCTTCATGGCGCTCCTGCGCCACCCCAACGGCATCGGCCAGCCGCTCACCCTGATGCACAAGTACGGGATCCTCGCGGCCTACCTGCCCCAGTGGAACCTCATCGTCGGCCAGATGCAGTTCGACATGTTCCACGCCTACACGGTGGACGAGCACACCCATCGGCTGCTGCAGAACATCCATCGCTTCCCGAATCCAGCCAACCGCCAGACTCACCCGCTCTGCCACGAGGTGTTCACCCAGTTGCGCAAGCCCGAGCTGCTCAGCATCGCCGCCCTCTTCCACGACATCGCCAAGGGCAGGCGTGGCGATCATTCCGAACTCGGGGCCGTGGATGCGCTGGAATTTTGCCAGTTGCACGGGCTGGATCGCTACGAGAGCCGACTGGTCGCCTGGCTGGTGCGCCACCATCTGCTGATGTCGGTCACCGCCCAGCGCCGCGACATCTACGACCCGGACGTGGTCACCGACTTCGCCCAGAAGGTGCGGGATGAATTGCACCTCGACCTGCTCTATTGCCTGACCGTGGCCGACATCTGTGCCACCAACGACAGTCTGTGGAACGACTGGAAGGGCACCCTGCTGCGCGAACTCTACTTCGCCACCCAAAAGGCCCTGCGCCAGGGGTTGGAAAACCCGCCGGACATGCGCCTAAAGATCCGTGAAAACCAGCGCCAGGCCAGGCAGATCCTGACCCAGCGCGAGGTGCCACAGGAGGCGGTCACCGCCCTCTGGAACGACTTCAAGGCCGATTACTTCCTGCGCCACAGCCCGGAGCAGATCGCCTGGCACTGCCGCAAGATCATCGCCCACGGTGACAACCCGGCCCCCCTGGTGCTCATCGGCAAGCATCCCATACGGGGCGGTAGCGAGGTGTTCATCTATTGCCGCGATACCCCCAACCTCTTTGCCACCGTGGCTTCGGCACTGGATCAGAAGAACCTCAGCATCCACGACGCCCAGATCATGAATTCGCGCAACGACTATGTGCTCGACACCTTCATCGTGCTGGAACCGAACGGCGAGCCCATCAGCCCCAACCGTACCGCCACCATCAAGAAGGCGCTGGAGAAAGCCCTTCAGGAGCCGGGCAAGCTGGTCCTGCGCAGCAAGCCCCTGTCTAGACGCCACCGCCAGTTCAGCGTGCCGACCAGGGTGGTCTTCCTGCCCCACAAGGGGGAAAACCGCCACACCCTGCTGGAGCTGACGGCCCTGGACACTCCGGGCCTATTGGCCCGTATCGGTGCCGTGTTCCAGCAGTGCGGCCTCTCCCTCCATGCCGCCAAGATCACCACCATCGGTGAGCGGGTGGAGGACTTCTTCAGCCTCACCACCCTGGCCGGAGAGCCGCTGAACCCGGAGGAGCAACAAGCCCTCGAGGAGAGGCTGGTCAATCAGCTCAACCCCCAGGAACCGGTTGGTGAGAGTGCCTGACACGCTCGGATGAAGCCTCGAAAGAGGCTTTTTGACGCATTGATTCCTCAATCAGAACAAATGGTTGGACCACTCAAGTACAATAAATCGCCCTGATTCTGAAGAAATCGGCGAGAGCCCTTAAAAACGATTGGAAAAGTGTGATACAACAAACAGAATTTTATAAAGGAAACCTGTCATGACCCAGTTGCAACAGACCATCGAAGCGGCCTTCGAGCGCCGTGACTCCATCACCCCCGGCTCCGTCGATGCCGCCACCAAGGCCGCCATTCTGGAAGCCATCGACCTGCTGGACTCCGGCAAAGCCCGGGTTGCCGAGAAGATTGCCGGCGAGTGGGTCGTCCACCAGTGGCTGAAGAAGGCCGTGCTGCTCTCCTTCCGCATCAACGACAACGGCATCATCAAGGGAGACGATGCCCAGTACTACGACAAGGTTCCCCTGAAGTTCTCCAACTACACCGAAGAGCAGTTCAAGGCTGCCGGTGTTCGCGTCGTGCCGCCCGCGACCGCGCGCAAAGGCTCCTTCATCGCCCCGAACACCGTGCTGATGCCCTCCTACGTCAACATCGGCGCCTTCGTCGATGAAGGCACCATGGTCGACACCTGGGCCACCGTGGGCTCCTGCGCCCAGATCGGCAAGAACGTGCATCTCTCCGGCGGCGTCGGCATCGGCGGCGTACTGGAGCCACTGCAGGCCAACCCGACCATCATCGAAGACAACTGCTTCATCGGTGCCCGTTCCGAAGTGGTGGAAGGGGTGATCGTCGAGGAAGGCTCCGTCATCTCCATGGGGGTCTTCATCGGCCAGTCCACCCGCATCTATGACCGCGAAACCGGCGAAATCCACTACGGCCGCGTCCCGGCCGGCTCCGTGGTCGTTTCCGGCTCCCTGCCCTCCAAGTGCGGCAAGTACAGCCTCTACGCCGCCGTCATCGTCAAGAAGGTGGATGCCAAGACCCGCGCCAAGGTCGGCATCAACGCCCTGCTGCGCTCCATCGACGAGTAATCCACGTCGATGTCATCAAGGGCACCTCTGGTGCCCTTTTTCATGCCCGCTCTCATGGGTGGACGCCAACTCTCCTGCCCCACCAGCACTGCACACCCCCATGAGACGATACCGCTTATGGCAGTGCTGACAAGGCGTTCACCCCTCCCCCTTGGCTCGCTGATTAAAAAAGACCTTTTTGACACCAATTTGAATTTGGCGCGCCTGTCACAGGCAAGGCGTCCGGACTCGGGTAAGATAGAGGGGTCAGGATCGTTTCAAACCAAGGAAGCCCGATGTACGAGAATCTCAAAAGCCTGGGGATCCAGGAACTCACCTCGGTGGACAGCTACACCCTGCGCCAGGAAGCCAACCACGACATCCTCAAGATCTATTTCAAGAAGCAGAAGGGTGAATTCTTCGCCAAGAGCGTCAAATTCAAATACCCTCGCCAGCGCAAGACCATGCTGGTCGACTCGGGGACCCATGAGTACAAAGATGTCACCGAGATCAACGCCAACCTCAAATACGTGGTGGATGAGCTGGACAATCTGACCCAGGGCGGCCAGCCTTCCGCCGATCCGGACATCAAGCAGAAAATACTGCGCGACTTGCGTCATCTGGAAAAGGTGGTGCAGAACAAGATCAGCGAGATAGAACGGGATCTCGAAAAGCTTTAAGCCGGTCTGATGCAGCAAAGGCGCCCAGGGGCGCCTTTTTCATTGGGTCACACCATGCTGGCGCCGTCAGGAAAGCCCCCGCACATGTCCCGCCACCAAACGCAACCCAGCAAAAAGGGAGGCTTGCGCCTCCCTTTTCGGAACTCGGATATCGGAGCGACAATCAGTTGCTCTTCATCCAGATGTCCATTTCAGTTTTCAGGTTGTCGGACTTGGTGCCGAAGATGGCTTGTACACCGGAACCCGCCACCACCACACCGGCGGCACCCAGCTTCTTCAGACCAGCCTGGTCAACCTTGGCCACATCCTTCACACCGACACGCAGACGGGTGATGCAGGCGTCCAGAGAGGCGATGTTCTCTTTGCCACCGAAGGCGGAGACCAGTGCAGCAGACATCTCGTCCTTGCTTTGACCGGCAGAGGACTCTTGGGCAGCTTCGTCTTCACGACCCGGGGTTTTCAGGTTCATGGCACGGATGACCACGGTGAAGACCACGTAGTAGATGACCGCGTAGACCAGACCCAGACCCACCAGCAGCAGCATGTTGTCGGCACGCGGAGATTGCACCACGAAGTCGATGAAGCCGTTGGAGAAGGTGTGACCGTGAACGACACCCAGCATGTTGGTCAGCACGTATGCCAGACCGGCCAGCAGGGCGTGGATGGCGTACAGAACCGGGGCCACGAACAGGAAGGAGAATTCGATAGGCTCAGTGATACCGGTCAGGAAGGAGGTCAGGGCAGCAGAAGCCATGATACCTACGATCTTGGCGCGGTTTTCCGGCTTGGCGGAGTGCGCAATGGCGAATGCAGCAGCAGGCAGACCGAACATCTTGAACAGGTAGCCACCCGCCAGCTGACCGAAGCCGTTGCCGGCAGCACGGGAAGCGTCATCAGCAGTCAGGAAACAGGTCATGATGCCGTGTACGGTTTCACCGGCGGCGTTGACGCAAGTACCAGCCTGATAGAAGAACGGCACGTTCCAGATGTGGTGCAGACCGAACGGGATCAGGGAGCGCTCAACCACGCCGTAGATACCGAAGGCCAGGACCGGGTTCTGGTTGGCAGCCCAGTCGGAGAAGGCACCGATGGCACCACCAATCGGTGGCCAGATGAAGGAGAGCACGACACCCAGACCGATGGAAACGAAACCGGTGATGATGGGCACGGCGCGCTTGCCGGCGAAGAAGCCAAGGTACTCTGGCAGCTGGATCTTGTAGAAGCGGTTGAACGCCCAGGCAGCCACGCCACCGGCGAGGATACCACCCAGCACACCGGTATCGATCTTCTCGACACCCATCACAGGCGCCATCACAGTCAGGGTGGCGGTCATGATGCCGTAGCCGACGATGGCGGACAGGCCGGACACACCGTCGTTATTGGTGAAGCCAAGGGCGACGCCCACGGCGAACAGCAGAGCCATCTGGCCGAATACGGAACCACCGGCCTGCTCCATCAGTTGGGAGACGATTTCCGGCAACCAGCTGAAGTGGGCAGCCCCCACCCCCAGCAGAATACCTGCAACGGGCAAGACCGATACGGGCAGCATCAGCGCCTTACCGACCTTTTGCAGATTAGAGAAAGCATTTTTTAACATGTGTGCGCTCCTGAATGGATTTTTTTCCGACAACGACTCAGGGCAGTTTATTGATGACGATGTGCTTCATCCGTCACTGCGCCAAATGCGTTTTCCGGGTTGCTTATTTTGACCAGCAGAATATAACCCAGCGGGGGTGGAAATGCCTCTGTCGGAAACAAGGGAATAATAAATTTGGAGGAGAGATCACAAGATAATAAATAAGCAGAGAGGGGACTATCTTGAATATTATTTCGTATTGTTATAGCTTCGCCGCAAAAAGAAATAAACCACTTCAAAATAAATCACAAAGAAACCAAATAATGCCCAACGATACTCAATGTAACCGAATGTAACTTACTGCGGATTTATATTATCCAGTCTACCGATTAAAAAGGCCTCCAACAAGGGAGGCCTCCAATAAATATCGATTTTAATAAACCGAGATATTTAGTTCTTCTGTGAACGTTTCACTGCATCAATAAAGACCGATTTCGCCTTGGTTGAACCGGCACGCTCGGCTTCATTCACGAGCTGCATCGCCTTGTCGATGTCACCGGCCTTCACCGCTTTCTCGATCTGGGCGTTGTAGAAGCTCTCGGTCTCGCTCAGCATGGCGGGAGCCGGTTTGCTGGGGGTCTCTGCCACTGCAGCCGTGGTGGCCGCCGTCGCAGCCACGGCAGTGGTAGCAGGCTTGGCCTGGCTCATCGCCACCTTGTCGGCGTATTCAGGCTTGAACACGGCTTCCAGGCCTTGTCCCTTGGCGATGTCCGTGACCTTTATCTGTACCAGACCCCAGGGCGAATGGGGGATCACGGGGTCCTTGATATCCGGCTCGACCGTGCCGTTGGCACGGGCAAAGGCCTTCGCGGGGTGCAAGATGGTGGTGCTGCCCGCCGTCTCGTTGGCCGGCGCATAGACCACCATATAGGTTTCAGTGGCGGGATTGCCCGGCATGCTGCGGTCCACAAACACACGCCCCTCAATCCTGTCGTTGTCGAGCAGGTGGGCTGGTTGATAGGCAAAGACCGACTCACCCAGCACGCGAGTCACCTTGAACTGGGCATCCAGCATGATCACCTTGGGAACCAGGACCGTCTTGCTGACCTGGGAGGCCAGGGTGATGGCCAGATTGCCGGTATTGGCCGGCAGACGATAGGCGGCAAAATAGCTCATGCCCTCGTCAAACTGATAACTGGGCTGCTTGCCGTCGATGGCCAGCAGCGTCTCGCCTTCCGGCAGGGAGACATAATTGAATTCGTTGAACCCTGTGCAACAACTGGTTGCCTGGGAGAGCGCCTGCTTGGCCTGATCGGCATTACTCAGAATGGAGGCGTGCTCCTGCACGGGCACCACCATGCTACCGGAACAACCGGCCAGCAGCGCGGTCACCATGGCCGCGATAGACATCTTTACCAGTTTCATTCTTCTTATCTCCATAACCCGGTTGCCACATCATGCGAAACAAAACTGCCCCCATAAGGGGGCAGTGACTAACTTAACTGAAGATATTGCTTACCACCAGGCTTCTGCTTGTACGCCAACCTGATAGGTGTCTTTGGAGGTGTTGCCTTCAAAGGCGTTCTGGTCTTCGGTGTTCTTCAGGTAGGTGGCGAACACGCGGATTTCCGGACGGGCCCAGAAGCTGGAGCCGGCAGACCAGGCCTGAGCCAGGGTCAGCTTGTAAGCGCCATCTTTGTCGGTGGTACCGGAAGTGGACTTGCTCTTGTCCTGGAAGTAGCCGCCTTCGAAGATGGTCTTGTTGAAGTCATCCCACTTGTACATCGGGCGAGCGACGACAGACATGGTTTCGTACTTGTCGTTGCCGTTCCACATCTCGTTGCCTACACCGTAGACCAGCTGGTGACCCATCTCCCAGGAGTTGCCCATCGGGATGACGCCCCAGTTGATGATACGGTAGCCATCGGCACCGGCTTTGGCTTCGGCACCGTACCAGGAACCGTCACCGTAGAAGGCCATGGTCTTGGAGTAGCCTTCGGTACCGTACTGCAGCACGGTCTTGTTGAAGCCACCGAAGATGCCTTGAGTCAGTTCGGCAGTCAGCATGACGCCGTTCTTCATGTTGTCGTTCTTCAGATCTTTCTGGGCGTCGGTCTCATTGACCAGGGCATACATGGCGCCCACTTCCAGAGAGCCGTCCTGCCACAGCGGGATACCGGCATAACGCAGGTCCAGTGTGTTGACGTTAACATCTTCGTTCTTGGTGTAAGTAGGATCTTCTACATAGTTACCAGTCGGTTTGCCGTTTGCATCCAAAACAGGTTTTTTATTTACACCGGTCTTAGTGTACTGACCGAACACATCGGCCGCGCTGCGGTCGTTGCGAACCCAGGCGAAGGAAATCTTGCCAGGACCGGCCTGGATGCCTTCGATACCGGCACCAGCACCGGAGATGTTCCAGTAGTAGAAGTCGGAGATGTGGATATCGTGACGTTGGTAGTAACGCTTACCGGCCCACAGGGTGGCTTCCGGCGCGAAGCCCAGCAGGCCCTTGGCTTGCACGTTGAACTGACGCAGGGCGAAGTCGGAGTCGCCGTTGCACTGCTTGGCATCGAAGTTACAGACGGTGCCGGTACCTTCCGAATCGTTGGAGCCGTTGGACGCCATGGCGAACATGGAGTCTACGTAGAAAGTCTTGCCATCTTTGTTGAAGACTTCCTGACCCAGCTGGACTTCGCCGTAGGTATCATTTTCGTTACCCAGACGACCAACCTTGTTGACGTTGTATTTGACCATGTCCCCGTCACCGGAAACACCGACACCGGAACGGAAGTAGCCGTGGAAATCAACGGCGAAGGCGGCTTGGGAAGCCAGGGCTGCGGTTACTGCTGCAGCGATCGGGAGCCACTTTGCTTTCATTTTCATTTTCCTTATTCCCGCTGAGAGGAGTGTGATCCTGATATTCAAGTTCTTATCACCGGAAAAACGTTTTGGTGATAACCGAGGTCGATTATAGGTACCCAAATTCCCTGCAAACATGAGCTGATTCACAAAACGATGACAAATCGCACGCCACAGACAGCCACAGCAACAAAATGTCAATAAATTTTCATTTTTTGGCACCAACCACCCGAGATAAGCACAAAAAATAAAAACAACAACCAAAGAAAGCGCTTTCAAATATTAATTCGCGACGAGAGTTAAGTGATAAATCCGTGTCGCAGTAGCAAAAACATGACTGAAATCGCTTTCAATGCGGAACTTTTAATTTTTCAATTTGTCGTGGGTGATGATGAATATGGCCAACCGGTTATCATGATTGGCGAGAAAAATAACCGGACGAAAGAGAGGATATATTTGGGGGCTGAGGCGTGACGCCCCAAAAATAAAACACCCCCGTCAGCACACTCACGGAGGTGAATTTATTCTCGGGGAGAAGGGTCTGGCTACAGTCTATTTTCCCAGGTTTTCAACCAGGCCAGCGCTGCCACTTCAGGCTCATCTTCTACCGTCGCATCGATTTCCAGGCGCACAACCAGTGGCTCGGCAGCCAGCTCCTGCAACAGAGCATCCAGCGTTCGCCCCGCTCCGCAGAAGTGTTCATAGCTGCTGTCTCCCATGGCGATGAGGGCATAGCGCCACCCCTTCATATAAGGAGCACGATCGGCCAGGGCACTGGCAAAGGGCTGCAAATTGGGCGGTATATCCCCCTGCCCCGTGGTGGCGGTCACGATGAGCAGAAAGCGGGAGGCATCGATGTCGGTCAGCGCCGCGTCATCGAAGATCTGGCAGACATGGCCATTGGCTTGCAGGTGGTCACAGAGGGTCTCGGCCACCAGCATGGCAGAGCCGTAGACGGTGCCGACCAGGATGTCGATCTCGGCCATCAGCGACTCCTCAGGGACAGATATTGGACCCGGCAAGACCGGGATGGGTAGGAAGAGCCCCCTGAACAGGCGGGGGGCACGCGATTGCGCAGGCGATATCTCGTTGAGCCATAAGTCATTCCTCTGACGTACCTGGGCTACAGCATGCCACAGCCCGGTCAGAGGCAACAGATGGAAAGAGGCTCAGGCGCCGTAGTCTTGCTCGCTGGCAGGCCAGCCCAGACGGGCGAACAGACCCAGCACCTCGGGGCCCAGGGGCGCCTGGATCCGCATCGGCACCTTGAGCACCGGATGCTCGAAGCTCAGACGGTGCGCGATCAGCAGTAGGCGGTCGCACCCGTAATGCTCGCGAAAGAAGCGGTTGTGCCGGCCATCCCCGTAGGTGGTATCACCGACGATGGGGTGGAACAGGTGATCCAGATGGCGGCGCAGCTGGTGCTTGCGCCCCGTCTTGGGAAAGAGGCGGACCAGGCTGTAGCGACTGGTGGGATGCTTCTTGGAGACGGCGAAGGGCAACTCGACCTGATGCAGACGACGAAACGCGGTCACCGCCTCCTGGGCGGGGCGATCCGGGTCGCTGAAGGCATCGGCAATCTTGTCCAGCTGCTCCTTGAGCGGATAGTCGATGAGCCCCTCTTCGGGGGCCCATCCCCGCACCAGTGCCAGGTACTCCTTGTGGACCTGACGGGCAGCAAAGGCCTCGGTCAGGGTGCGGGCCACGGCAGGATCGAGAGCAAACAGCAGCACACCCGAAGTGGGCCTGTCCAGTCGGTGCACGGGGTAGACATGACGACCCCCGATCAGATCCCGGGTCATCTGCATGGCGAAACGGGTCTCGGCCTTGTCGAGCCAACTGCGGTGCACCAGGAGACCGGACGGTTTGTTCACCGCCACCAGCCAGTCATCCTGATAAAGCAGTGTCGGCTGCAAGGCATCCGCTGTCCGGGTCTGCTCGTCCATCATTGTTCGACCACTTTGCCGGAGAGCAGCAGATCGAAACGGGCGATCAGACGAAGCAGGGCCTCGACCTCCGCCAGCTCCTCTTTATAGACCTCACTCGCCATGGGATAGAGGGAGACGCTGGTCGGCAGCGGAGCCTGCAGCAGCACCAGCTGCTCCATGCGCGGGATCAGCACGAACTGCAGCCACTGATCGAAACTCAGGGTATCGACACAAAACGGCAGCTCGCTTGCCAGCGCCTCGCTCCCCGGATGGTCGGCTTGCCAGCGTTCCAGACGTTGCAACTCGGCAGTCAGCTCTCCCAGCAGACCGGCAACCAGCAGATATTGATTCATCTCGCTCACTTCCTCATCGCGGGCCCGGTCTGCGACGGGGCCCCACTCAATACGGCCATCAAAAAGGGGCGCTACTATACACCGACCCCGCAATGGCTGCCATGTTGCCGTCACCTTCATACCCTGCATCACCGCCTCTGGCTATCTGGTGCAGCCCCCTTATAATCGCCCGCATTATCTTCAAGCGGGATCTCTTCATGTCTTCCATCAACACCCTGACCGAGTTTCTGACCCAGGCCGATACCCAGTTCCAGCTGTTCGATCTGGGCCGCCAGGTGCGCCCGCTCCCCAGCGACCTCTTCGTGCGCATCGAGCAGCAGCAGGAGCCCTACCCCTGGCCGTTGCAGCAGCACGCCTGGCTCGGCGTGCACTTCTTCCAGCCGACCGAATCCAGGCACTACCTCTGGTTCCTCAAGTTCGCCCTCGATGAGCGCGGCCTGCTCATCTCCAGCGGCCCCAAGCATTTCATGGATCAGGTGGTAGAGACTCTGGGCTACAAGCTCACCGGTGAACTGGACGAAGAGAAGGCCCAGCGTCTGGCGGACAACCCCTACACCTTCCGTCCGGCCGAGGCCAAGATGGCCAGTGTGCACGCCAAGCTGGCCCGCCAGCTGGAACAAGCCCCTTCCGCTTACTACGAGGCCCTCTGCCACTATCTGGCGGCGCCGGGGGAAGAGGGGTGGCAGGCCCTGGGACTGCAAGGGTTTGCAGATCTCGCGGAGCGGCTGCAGGTTGAACGCAACCTGGCACTGGTCTGCAAGGCCTTGCCCGTGCTGCCGCAGGCCCCCCTCTACGCCCTGTGCCAGAGCCTGGAGAACGCCCCCCTGCCTCCTGCCCTGCAAGGCGCATTGCTGGAGCGCATCGGCAAGGAGCAGGAGTGCGCCGAGCCTGACCCCGAAACCCTGGCCTATCTGTGCCGGGCACTGGCCTCCTGCCCGGGCAACGGACTGCGCACCAACAAGCTGCTGACCCTGCTGCAAACCCGGCCAAGCCCCTCCCTGCTCCTCGCCATCGCTGGCCGCCTCTGGCCCGATCTGAAACACCCCGAACTGCTCGGCCTGTTTCTGGAGCAGCTCGCCCTGCAACCCACCCAGTTCTTCAACCAGGTATTTGCCGAGCTCGTCACGCTACCGGCATTGCGCAATGATATGCTGGCAAAACTGCGTGACCCCGAACGCAGCGAGGCCCTGGGTCTGGCCATCGGTCGCCTGTTCGCTGCCACCTAGGCCCGACACAACGGCCCTGTTGCCTGAGATGAACAGGGCCCCACACACATCACAGAAGGAACCCGCTGATGGGAGAAATGCTTGGGATCTTGCTGCTCGGCCTCGTTGGCTGGGCCTTCTGGCAACAGCGCCGCCAGGCGGAGTTGGCTTGGCAATACATGCGCCGCTACTGCCAGCACCACGACCTGCAACTGCTGTCGCTGGCGCGGACACACCGTGCCCTGGGGCACAAGCCCCTGCGCCTGCTCACCTACTACCAGTTCGAGTTCTCCAGCGACGGAGAGAGCCATTATCAGGGGCAGCTCTGCATGCAGGGGCTGCATGTCGCCGGTGTCGAACTGCCACCCCATCGTCTCCCCTCCTAGATTTGAGAGCACGGGGGCTGGCTATACTCTTCCACAGCCCCCTTCCAAGGAGTACCGACATGGAATTGCTCACCCATGACATGGCCGCCCTGTTTGCCCAGCTGGGGCTGGCCAGTGACGACATCAGCCAGCAGCGTTTTATCCGCGACCATCCCATCGATCGCCATACCCAGTTGCCCGACGCGCCGTTCTGGACGCCTTCCCAGGCAGGCTTTCTGCGCGATGCCCTCAGCCACGACGCCGACTGGGCGGAAGCCATCGACCAGCTGGATGTGATGCTGCGCCAGGGGACCTGATCCCCGCACTCCCGGCGGCCAGCGTTGGGTAGACGCGGAGCCGCCAATCCCCTCCCTCTCGCCACCCACGCCCTTCGCTCCGCTTTCCTGATGGACAGGCTTTGATTAAGCTCTGTGCCACTATCCACCCGCAGCAAGACGGCCGTGCAGGAGCCAAGATGTCAGCCCAAGAGATCATCCAGATAGCCAACGAACTCAGTGCCAGGGGGATCACCCCCTCTACCGCCATGGTCAAGGCCCGCCTCAGCCATCCCGTGCCCATGGCCGAGCTGCTCAAGGTGTTGAGCCAGTGGAAGCAGCAACCCCAGCCCGCGTCGACAGCGCCCGCCCCCGCCAGTGCCCCCGAGGCGTCCCCCCTGGCCACGGAAAGCGTCACTCTTCAGCAGCTGAGCGAGCAGCTCGCCCGGCTGGAGCAGAAGGTCGATCGCCTCACCGATCTGCTGCTCAACCAGAAGCCGGATTGACCCATCGCCATGTATATCCTCGAACTCACCTTTGAGTGCTACCGCGATACCTCCCTCGGGGAAGCCGAACGGGCCATCGTCCACTACCTCGACATGTTGCGCTATCAGGGGCAGATCCTGGGGCGGGAGTTTCCCACCAGCATGCACGAAGGCTATTTCGTCAGCCGGGTGGTCTGCCCGGAGCAGGACAGCCTGCACCCTGACAACCAGAGCGAGCTGGTCGCCCTTGCCGAGCAAGGTCTGCACCAGGCGGGCCTGCTCGCCCCCAAACTCCACCTGCAAGGGGCGGATCTGCTCTCGGACAGTACGGACCCGTGCGCAGAGCAGGGAGAGCGCCCCAGCTGGATGCTGCTCTACACCAGCTTCCTGCACAGTTGCTCTCCCCTGCGCTGCGGCGACCACTTCGCCCCCATCCCGCTCTATCGGCTGCCCGCCGTCGCCAACGGTGACCACAAGCAGATCATCAAGTGGCAGGAAGATTGGGAAGCCTGCGATCAGTTGCAGATGAACGGCTCCATCGCCGAACACGCCGCCCTGCACGAAATCGGCGAGGTGGGCAGCCGCCTTCATCGCCGGGGCAGCGATCTCGCCAGACGGCTGGAGCTCCTGAGCGGCATCCCCACCTATTACTATCTCTACCGGGTAGGTGGCCTGAGCGCTGCCGAAGAGCGGGCTCGCCCCTGCCCTGGCTGTGGTGGCCCATGGGCGCTGGCCGCCCCCCTGCACGAGATCTTCGACTTCAGGTGCGAGCCTTGCAGGCTGGTCTCCAACCTCTCCTGGGACTTCAAGGAGTAGGTTCCCACCGCGCACAATGGCGCAATAAAATGGCGCAATAAAAAGAGAGGGCCTTGCCAGGTGGCAAGGCCCTCTCTTTTGGGGCATCACTGGGGCAAGGTTTCCAGTCGCGCCAGAAAGGCCGGCAACGAGGGAGCCAGCGTCAGGCGCCGCCCGGAGTCCAGCCACTCCAGCCACACCTGGCCGCTCTCGTTATCGAGGGAGACCAGCGTCATCTCGTTGCGGGTCGTGGCAATGAAGAGTGAAGGGGATCGCTTCAACTTGCGCAGCATCAACAGGTGGCCGATGAGGTTCTCCTTGAGCAGATCCAGATCGGCATCGTTCCACGGCAGGATGAGTTCGATGCGCAACCCCTTGAAAGAGCAGGACAGAGGGCGGCTGAACCAGTGGCCAAACAGGGCGATGGCGCTGGGATGCAGGGTCAGCTCCAGGGCGTTCGCCATGGCCGTGAAGTCGGCTGCCTGCTCCCGCTGGAACGGACGCCAGGCGACCCGCCCCTCCCTGGGTTCATCCAGCTCGCAAGGAGAGCGCCAGTCGGCCTCCCAGTCGCACAGGGGCAGCCCCCGCCTTCCTTCGCCATCGCGCTGCCAGCGTAAAAAGAACTGCTCCAGGGCAGACAGGACTTGATCCGACATCGATATTCCCCACAATAGCGGCCTCTGATGGCCGCAAGTACCTGATCGAAAAATCGGGCCATTGCACCATCAAACCCCTTATCAGACAAGCGTGAGCAAACCAGCATGAGCAAACAAGAGAGATACGCCGGCGCCAGTGCGCTGCAAGGCCTGAGCCTGGGGCAGCAGTCCGCCTACATCAGCCAGTACACCCCGAGTCTGCTGCAGCCCGTGCCACGCAGCCTGAACCGCGACGATCTTGGCCTGAGAGGTGAACTGCCCTTCCAGGGGTGCGACGTCTGGACCCTGTATGAACTCTCCTGGCTCAATGCCAAAGGCAAGCCCGTGGTTGCCATCGGGGAGGTCTTTGTGCCGGCCACCAGCCCGAATCTCATCGAGTCCAAGTCGTTCAAGCTTTACCTGAACTCCTTCAACCAGACCCGCTGCGACTCCCTGGAGGCGGTGCAGGCGCTGCTGGTTCAGGACCTGAGTGGCTGCGCTGGTGCCCCGGTGAGCGTCACCCTCTTCACCCTCGACCAGGCCCCCCACCAGATAGCCCAGCTGCCCGGTGAGTGCATCGACAGCCTGGATATCGAGGTGGACGGCTACGAGTTTGACGAGACCCTGCTGCAAGGGGCCGCCGGTCGCGAGATCGTGGAGGAGACCCTGCACAGCCACCTGCTCAAGTCCAACTGCCTGGTGACCAGCCAGCCGGACTGGGGATCCGTGGTGATCCACTATCGCGGCCCGCGTCTCGACCGGGAGAAGCTGTTGCGCTACCTCATCTCGTTCCGCCAGCACAACGAGTTCCACGAGCAGTGCATCGAGCGCATCTTTACCGATCTCAAGCACTTCTGCGCCCCGGAACAACTGACCGTCCATGCCCGTTACACCCGCCGCGGCGGCCTGGACATCAACCCCTTCCGCAGCGACTGGGAGCCGGTTCCAGCGAACCTGCGCCTCATTCGCCAGTAATCACCGGCGCCACCATCCTGCGGGCTGCGGCCCGCTGCGCATCACCTCAGTAAACTCTGGACGGGCGGGGGTGGGCTTGGATAACATGCCTGCACCTCCGTGCCGTTCTTAATCCAATGAATCAACTGTTTTTTCTGGCAATGATGATGTCCTCCCTGTCGGCTCCTGATCTGGATCTGGCCAAGGAGCAGTTGTCCATCGACCTGCAGCAGGCCCAGACCCTGGTGCTGACCGATCCCGCCAGATGTGCCCAGATTGCCACCTCCTTCCTCGAACGCACGGCCAACAATCCCAAGCAGATCATCAGCAACCGTCAGGAGTACGGCTATCGCGAGCCGATGCTGAACTACGGTACCGCCACCCAGACCACGGGCGCCTATCTGCTCAAGGGGGAGTGTCTGCAGCAGCTAGGGCAGTTCGCCCAGGCACAGGAGTCCTTCGAGCAGGGCATCGCCATGGCCGAGAAAGAGCAGCAGTTCGAGCTGCAGGCCCATGGGCTCTATCTGCTGGTTAGAAGCCGCAACCTGCAACAGCATACCCATGGCGCCGCGGCCCCCCTGCTCGACAAACTCGACAAACTGCTGGCCAATCCCGACCTCAAGGAGAGCCAGTTGCAGGTCTACAGCCGCTTGCTGCGCGTCAACGCCAGCATAGAGGAGCGGCAATTCGATCTCGCCAAACAGCAGCTGGCCGAGACCCGCAAATGGGCGGATCACGCCAAACAGCCTCTGGCCAGGGCCTGGACCAGCGCCGTGGGCGGGGATCTCTATCAGGCTCTGGGTCAGCCCCAGCTTGCACTGGGGGAGTACATCGAAGCACAACAGCAAGCCAAGCCCCTGCAGGATCCCCTCTTCCTCGGCCTGCTCTCGAACCAGATGGTCAGCCTCTATCAGGAAGAGCAGGAGCCACAAAAAGCGCTGCAATACGCCAGCGAGGCGGCCAACTATTTTCATGCCCTCGGCAATTCCTCCATGCTGAGCGACGCCCTGATCGTGCTCGCCCGCCTCAACCGGGATCAGGGCGAGATGAACATGGCGCTGGTCTATTTCTTCAATGCCCTCGACCTGCTGGACGAGAGCAGCAACCGTACCCGCATCGCCCACCTCAAGTTCGAGATAGGCAAAACCTACCTGCAGACCGGCAATCTCAACCTGGCGCGAAACTACCTGAACGCCGCACGCCAGTCCCATGAGCTGGGGGATGACAAGGAGTCGCTCATCGACACCCTGCTGTTGCTGGGAGAGCTGCACCTCAAGCAGCAGGAGGCGGGCATCGCCATCCTGCAGTTGGAGAACGCTCTCACCCTGGCCAACCGGATTGGGGACATCCGGCGCCAATTCGAGATCTTCCGCCTGCTCTCCGTCGCCTATGAGCAGAAGGGTTACCTCCAGCAGGCCCTGGAGAGCTACAAGAATTACCACCAGCGCAGCGAACTGGTTCGCCAGCAACAGCTGGCGCTGGAGCAGGAGGCGGTGCGCGACAACTACGCCCAGGTGGAGCGGGTGCAACAGGTCAAGGAGCTGGAACAGCAACTCGACGCCAGCCAGCACCAGCAGGAGCGATACCTCTGGACCAGCGTCAGCACCGGGCTGCTGCTGGCACTCTTCATCTATCTGTTCTTCACCCTCTGGCTGAAACTGCGGGTCGCACGCCTTCATGCCAAACAGCTGGGAGAAGCCCTGCTGGTAGAGCCGCGCAGCGGCCTGGCCAACTGGCAGCGACTGATGAGTCGCTGGCCGCGGGAGATGGCCAAGCGCCAGCAAAAATCCGAGCGCTGGTACCTGAGCGAACGCCCCACCAGCGAATTTGACGACAAGCTGCACTACCTGCTGTTCCGGGTTCCCTTCCTGATCAACAGTCTGGAACAGCACGGCTATCAGGTCAGCCGCGAGATAGAGCAGGCCTTCGGCCGCTACGTCAACGAACTGACCCCGCAGGATGGCCGCATCTACGACCTGCGCGAAGGCCACCTGCTCTATGTGGTGCCCCAGCGCCACGTGGCCCAGTTGCATCAGCTGGCCCAGACCCTGCTCGACACCCTGGCAGCCTTCCCCTGCGAGCACCCGCTGGACAGGCGCATCAGCCTCGGCATCGTCAGTCATCCCTTCCTGCCCAAGGCGGCCATGGCCCTCGATCACCACGGCCTGTTCGATCTCTGCTACCTGGCCCTCTCGGGTGCCATTCAGCTCAGCGAAAAATGCCAGCAGAGCGTCTGGCTTGAGCTGGCCGCCATCGATTGCCAGCAGGCCGCATTTTTTAACGGAGATGTGTGGCAATGCTGCTTGATGGCAATTGACAAGGGACTGGTAAAAGTAAATTCTTCTCATGAAAAGCAATGGGTTAACTGGCTTGCGCTTTCACGGACGAAGGTTGCGGACAATCCGTGACAAAAAGGTACTCAACGGGGTCCTAGATTGGCTTTCTGTTGCTGGACGAAACAAAAACGATAATGACAACAGGGCGACCTGAAGAATGAATGATATGGCTGCCGTAACAGGACAACTGGCAAGACTCAGGGAATCCCTCCAGCAGAAACAGCAGGAGCTTGACGGCATGGCGAGCTTCTCTGATGCCGAACGCACCCGCAGTATCCAGTTCATCGGCAAGCTGATGCAAGCCTGTCGTGGCCACGATCGCGAGCTCGACAACCGGCTCGCCAAGCTCAAGCAGAAACTTGAAGGCAACCCTCCGCTCACCTCCATCGATGCCGATCTGATCGCCATCGAGAAGCTGTTGCAGCAGCACAGCCACACCATGGAAGAGTCCATCAGCCTGACCCGGGCAGCCATCGATCTCGGCAGCAAACAGCTCAAAACCATCAAGGGGTTTCCGGAAGATACCCGCCGCGCCCTCAAGGAGTTTCTCGCCAGCCCGGAGAGTTACGGCATCGGCGATCACCAGAAGAAGGTGATCCGGCTGCTGGAGTTCTACCAGCAGGCGATCAAGATCCAGCTGCTGCCGCGCAAGCCGCTGATCCCCCCTTCGGCGGAGATCCCCACCGAGCTCTCCAGCCCGGCCCCTACCGACTCCTTTGACATCAAGGCACATGCCCAGATTTCAGACGAGTTGCAGCGTCTCATCACCGAGCTCGACTTTGCCGGCGCCGTGGGCGAGAGCCTCGCAGACATCCGCCGCCAGTTGCTCGGGGGCATCACCCCTGCCCTGCTGGCCGAAGTCTGCCTGCAGATCATCGAGCTCATCATCGAGGGTACCCGGGAAGAGCGCAAAGCCTCCCAGGCGTTTCTCAGCACCCTGAACGAGAGTCTCTCCTCGGTCCATTACAGCTTTACCGAATCCCTGGATGAAGGGCGGGCGCTGCAAAATGCCGCCCATCTCAGCGGACAGGCGCTGGAGCGGGAACTCGCCGCCATCGATCGCGCCATGGCAGCCCATGACTCGCCACAGATACTCAGGGGCGCCATTTCTGGGCATCTGGACACCATCCGCCGGCTGCAGCAGGAGCGGGAGGAGATGGCCAACCGCGAGCGCCACCTGCTCACCCACCTCTCCAACATGGAAGCCAAGCTCAGGTTGATGAAGGACGAGACTGCCGAGTACAAGAAGCGGCTCACCATCCAGAAACACAAGCTCTTCCTCGACAGCCTGACCCAGGTACACAACCGGGCGGCCCTGGACGAGCGGCTCGAGCTCGAATACAAACGCTGGCTACGCTATGGCACCCCCCTGTGCCTGGCCATCATCGACATCGACCACTTCAAGCACATCAATGACAATTACGGCCACATGGCCGGCGACAAGGCATTGAAGGTGGTTGCCAAGGCCCTGCAGAACGCCTTGCGCGACACCGACTTCATCGCCCGCTTTGGCGGTGAGGAGTTCGTGGTCCTGCTGCCGAACATCAATCCGGACAAGTACCAGAAGCCGCTGGAGAACCTGCGTCAGACCATCAAGAGCATCCCGTTCCGCTTTCGCGATGCCAGGGTCGAGATCACCATCTCCATCGGTGCCACCCTGTTTCGGACCGGCGACCATACCACGGATGCGTTCGAGCGTGCCGACAAGGCGCTTTACAGTTCCAAGCACTCCGGCCGGGATCAGGTCAATCTCGCCTGAATCCGCTTTGAGGAGCGGCTAAAAAAGCGGCAAACGCACAGTCCCCCTATTCCCCTGCCCACCCCCTTGCCTCTACTATCGAACCCGAGGGATGCCAAAGCATCCCGTTTTCTCCCCAGGGAAAGCACAACGATAACAAGCGAGTGAAAGGGGAAATTATGATTACACACATCAATCCCGTGGGCAGCATGGACCTGCTGTCCCAGCTCGAGGTGGATCGCCTCAAGCAGACGGCCTCCAGCGATATCTATCAACTGTTTCGCAACTGCTCGCTGGCGGTCCTCAACTCCGGCAGCCATACCGACAGTTCCAAAGAAATACTGGAACGTTTCAAATCCTTCGATATTCACGTGATCCGGCGCGAGCGCGGGGTCAAGCTCGAGCTGTTCAACGCCCCCGAGCACGCCTTCGTCGATGGCGAGATCATCCGCGGCATCCAGGAGCACCTGTTCTCCGTGCTGCGGGACATTCTCTATGTGTCGACCCAGCTCGAGTCCAATCGTCTGGTCAATCTGACCAGCTCCACCCATATCTCCAACGTGGTGTTCGCCATCCTGCGCAACGCCAAGGCGATCCTGCCCGGCGCCGACCCCAACCTGGTGGTCTGCTGGGGCGGCCACTCCATCAACGAGGTGGAATACCAGTACACCCGGGCAGTGGGTAGCGAGCTGGGTCTGCGCGAGCTCAACATCTGTACCGGCTGCGGTCCGGGTGCCATGGAGGGCCCCATGAAAGGGGCCGCCGTCGGCCACGCCAAGCAGCGGGTGCGCAACGGCCGTTACATCGGTCTCACCGAGCCTTCCATCATCGCCGCCGAACCGCCGAACCCCATCGTCAACGAGCTGGTGATCCTGCCGGACATCGAGAAGCGGCTGGAAGCCTTCGTGCGTCTGGGTCACGGCATCATCATCTTCCCGGGCGGGGTCGGAACTGCCGAGGAGCTGCTCTACCTGCTCGGCATCATGATGCACCCGGCCAACGATCGCCAACCCATCCCCATCGTGCTGACCGGCCCGAAAGAGAGCGCCGACTACTTCCGCGCCATCGACGACTTCGTCAAGGCAACCCTGGGGGAAGCCGCCACCAGTCTCTACCGGATCATCATCGGCGATGCGCCCGAGGTGGCCCGCGTGATGAAGGAGGCGATGCCGAAGATCCGCGAATACCGCAAGTCTGTGGGAGATGCCTACTCCTTCAACTGGTCCCTGCGGATCGAGCCCGAGTTCCAGCTGCCGTTCGAGCCGGATCACGCCAGCATGGCCAGCCTGGATCTGCATCGCAACCAGCCGCCCCAGCTGCTGGCAGCCAACCTGCGCCGCGCCTTCTCAGGCATCGTCGCAGGCAACGTCAAGGAAGGGGGCATCAGGGCCATCGAGAAGAAGGGTCCCTTCAAGCTGCACGGCGACAAGGAGCTGATGCACCTGATGGACAGGTTGCTGGAGAGCTTCGTCAAGCAGCAGCGCATGAAGCTGCCGGGCAGCCAGTACGTTCCCTGCTACGAGATAGTCAAATAGTCGGGACACCACAATGCACCGGAGGGGCCCATGGGCCCCTCTTTCATTGACTGGTCTTCTACGGGGTTAGCAGGAGACGCCACCATTGTTACAATGGCACTCCCCGACGCCCGGAGTGCCCCATGCCACACCTGCTCATCATCGATGCCCTCAACCTCATCCGCCGACTGCACGCGGTGCAGAGCCAGCAGGGACTGACCCCGGCTCAGGCCCTGCTCGCCACCCGTGCCAACCTCATCAACACCTGCAAGAAGCTCCTGGCGGCCAGCGAGCCGACCCACGCCATCGCGGTCTTTGACGGTGAGGTCCACAGCTGGCGCAAGACGCTCTATCCCCCCTACAAGGAGGGCCGCACCCCCATGCCGGATGAGCTGAGGGAAGGGCTTGCCGACCTGCAGGACGCCTTCTGGGAGTGCGGTGTGGATGCCCTGCTCTCCCAGACCGACGAGGCGGACGATCTCATCGCCACCCTGGCAAGCGGCATTGCCCAGCACGGCGCCAGCGCCACCATTATCTCCACCGACAAGGGGTTCTGCCAGCTCATCTGCCCGCAGATCCGGGTGCGGGATTACTTCAACAAACGCTGGCTGGATGCCGCCTTCGTCCAGCAGCAGTACGGCGTTACACCGACCCAGCTCGTGGACTTCTGGGCCCTGACCGGTATCGGCGGCTCCAACATCAAGGGGGTGCCCGGCATCGGCCCCAAGACCGCCACCCAGTTGCTGCAGCAATACGGGGACCTGGCTGCCATGCTGGAGGCCTGTGAACGGGAGGAGGCCACCAGACCCCTGCTCAAGCTGCGCCAGCACCGGGAAGAGGCCCTGCTGGCCCAACGCCTGGTCCGACTGCAGCACGATATCCCGCTCGGGTTCAACCTACGGGAGATCCGCTACCCTCCCGTCCCTGATGCCGGGGCGTGATCCCCAGCACACCATTTCCCAAGACAGGCCGTACCTGTTGACATAAATGGGTAAAATGTAAAGAAACATGGAGGATGTGGTGCAAAAATGGTATAAAGCCGACGAATCCTCCCCCTCTGTTCCCTAGAAGTGGATACGCCTCATGTCAAAAAGAAAGATTACCGTCATCCCGGGCGACGGCATCGGCCCCAGCATCATCGAATCCGCCATCCAGATCCTGACCCACGCGGGTTGTGACTTCGACTACGAATACGCAGATGCCGGTCTGGTAGCCCTGGAAAAACATGGCGAGCTGCTGCCCCAGGCCACCCTCGACCTGATCGAGAAGAACAAGGTCAGCCTGAAAGGCCCGCTCACCACTCCGGTCGGCGGCGGCTTCACCTCCATCAACGTCTCCCTGCGCAAGAAGTTCAATCTCTACGCCAACGTGCGCCCCGTCCTCTCCTTCAAGGGCACCAAGAGCCGTTACGACAACATCGACATCATCACGGTGCGCGAGAACACCGAAGGCATGTACTCCGGTGCCGGCCAGAAGCGCAGCGATGACAACCAGAGCGCCGAGGCGATGAGCATCATCACCCGGGAAGGGGCCGAGCGCATCGTCACCTTCGCCTTCGAGCTGGCGCGCCAGGAAGGACGCAAGAAGGTCACCATCATCCACAAGGCCAACATCCTCAAGTCCACCTCCGGCCTGTTCCTGGAAGTGGCCCGTCAGGTCGCGGCCCGCTACCCGGACATCCAGAACGAGGAGATGATCGTCGACGCCGCCTGCATGAACCTGGTGATGTACCCGGAGCGCTTCGATGTGATGGTCACCACCAACCTGTTCGGCGACATTCTCTCGGATCTCTGTGCCGGTCTGGTGGGGGGGCTGGGCATGGCGCCGGGCGCCAACATCGGTGAAGGGGCCGCCATCTTCGAAGCGGTACACGGCTCTGCGCCGGACATCGCCGGCAAGAACATCGCCAACCCCACCTCGGTGATCCTCGCCACCATCCAGATGCTGGAGTATCTCGGCATGCAGGACAAGGCGGAACGCATTCGCGAGGCCGTGCGGGCGACCATCGAGTCCGGTGCTCGGGTGACCCGTGACCTGGGGGGCACTGCGTCCACCAGCGAATTCACCCAGGCCATCATCGACCGTCTATAAATAGAGTCCAACCATATGATTTTAAAAGGGAGCTTCGGCTCCCTTTGTTTTATGCCAACGCCTCCCTACCTCCCTCGCCAGATGAATACTATGTTGATATGAGGGATAAGGAGATCCACCATGCGTGCTACTTTCATCTTGCTGATTGTCAGCAGCAGTGCCACGGCATTAGACAGACCAGTCGACAATGCCTGGTTGACGCCGCCCCCCCAGCACGAGGCGCCAGCCAAGCAGACCTGGCAATCCACCCTGGATACCAACGATCTGCTCAAACAGCCCAAGCCGCTCTCTCTGGGGGTGGATATCACCACCGACAGCAACGGCAATCGGCAGGTCACCCCCTATCAGAAGCTGAACCTCACGGCAGAGAAGAGCGTCAGCCTCTCCTTCGAAAAGCAAAAGCCCAGGATCAAGTTCAACGCTGGCGGCATCAACACCTCGGTCAAGCTTCGCGGGGATGGCGTCAAGATGCAGTTCAACCCCAGTGACAAGACCATTCCCCTGCAAATTGAGCTGAAGATCACCGACGACGAGTCCATGATGCGTCTGGACTACCGCTTCTGATGACCCAGACACAAAAAAACCGGACGTCGCCGTCCGGTTTTTTCATGCCCTGTTCCCGATGCTGCTTCAGGACTTGGGTGCCAGCTTGGAGACCCAGAACTTGTTGTAGACGTGCACCGTGATCTCTTCGCGATCGTGATAGAGCTGCTTGGCCTGAATGATGAAGCCGCTGTCGATCTCCGCCAGCAGTCCGCGCAGCACCTCGATGTTGTGCACCGCCTCGGCATAGCGCTTCTTCATCGGCAGCTTGAGGTTGAACATGGCTTCCTGACAGTCGTTCTCCCTGAACCAGTCGGCCACCATGTGGGTCACTCGCGCAGGCTTGTCCACCATGTCGCACACCAGCCAGTAGGTATTCTTCTTGCTCGGCCGCCACACGAAACCATCGTCACGGATGTGCTTCACCTGACCTGTGTCCATCAGGGATTGGGCCATCATGCCGTTGTCCACCGCCGTCACCATCATGCCGCGACGCACCAGCTGATAGGTCCAGCCACCCGGGCAGGCGCCGAGATCCACGGCCTTCAGGCCGGAGCACAGGCGCAAGTCCCACTCTTCCTTCGGCACGAAGACGTAGAACGCCTCTTCCAGCTTGAGGCTGGAGCGGCTCGGGGCATCGGCCGGGAATCGCAGGCGCGGGATCCCCATGTGGAAGGCAGAGTTGTTGAAGGAGTAGGAGTACCCCAGCATCAGGTGGTCATTGGCCAGGAAGAAGGCGTGGAACACGGGACGGTTCGGGGTCTCCTTCTTGGTCAGGATCTCGTTGCTGCGCAGCGCCTGGCGAAGCGGCACGGTGAACTTGCGGCAAAAGGCGGAGAGCTCCTTCGCCTCGTTGGTATCGGCCGTCTCCACCCGCAGATCACCGCAAATGGCGTAACCGCTCGCCGCCTCCAGGATGGGAGAGACCCGATCGCTTATTTCCAGATCTTTCAGCTCGTGGGTCACCACCAGCATCTGGCGAATGAAGATGAGCTCGCGGAACGGCAGCTTGCGCGCCAGCAGATCGGCCTGCTCCTCGTCATACAACTCGAAGATCACATAGCCGCTGTCGTCCTTGACCCGGGCAAAGCCGTAGCACTGCATGTTGCCGGCACGCTCGGTGATCTCTGCCGCCGCCTCTTTCTCAAAACCCGGGCGGCAATAAAGCAGCAGATTATTCATTCTTTCCTCCAAGACGACAGCCGGCCCACATCAGAGCCGCCCATCCCAACATAAAACAGAGGCCACCGGCCGGGGTGATGAGCCCCAGCCCCTTGCTGCCAAGCAGCACCATGGCGTAAATACTGCCGGAGAATCCCAGGATCCCCAGCACAAAGACGGCGCCCGCGAAGGTGATCCCCTTGCCGCGCACGCCGCACAACCCCAGCACCAGCAGGGCCAGGGCGTGGAAAAACTGGTATTGCACGGCGGTGTTGAACGCCGCCAGCAACGAAGGAGCAATGCCGGTCGCCGCCAGCCCATGAGCGCCGTAGGCCCCGAGCATGGTGGCAGTCAGGCCGAAGAAGCCCGCCAGCACCAGCCAATGTCGTTGGATCTGCATCTTCTCTCCTTGCACGCTTCTTCTCTCGACCCGCTCGAGATCGTCAGGAGCGGCCCACCGCCGCGATAAAATCCTTGATCCGCTCAGCAGCCAGTCGCAGGTTCTCCTGCTCGCTCATGCCGCTCGCCTTTCTCGGTTTGAAACCATGATCCCCGTCGGTCAGCCAGTGGACCGATACGGCGGGTGAGAAGGGGAAATCGGCCAGCTCGGCGCGGGAACCGAAGGTATCGCGCTCCCCCTGCAGCAGCAGCGTGGGCGTCGTGATCAGCTTGAGCACCTCGCCCCGCCATGCGTCGGGCTTGGCCGGGGGGTGGAAAGGATACCCGAGAACGATCAATCCTGCAGCATCCATCTCGTCGTCCCCCTCGCAAAACAGCTCGGCCGCCATCCTTCCCCCCATGGACTTGCCCGCCAGAAACAGCCGGGGATGGGCAAACTGGCGCACCATCTCGCGCCAGTGAGCCAGCAGCACGGGTTGTCTGTCCGGCGGCCTGCGTTTGCCGTCCTGAGCCCGTTTGGTCATATAGGGGAAGTTGAAGCGCACTACCTCGATATTCGGCCCCGCCAGCAGTCGCGACAACTCGGCCAGGAAGCGGTGCTCCATGCCCGCCCCCGCGCCGTGGGCCAGCAGAATGCGAACGGGGGCGTCACTCGCCCCCGCGCCGTGGGCCAGCAGAATGCGAACGGGGGCGTCACTCGCCCCCTCTCTTGTCAGGTCAGTCACCAGGTCAACTCCTCAGGCATCGGCAAGGCGGGCACGCCTGCGGGCCTCTTCCTGCTCCACCAGTTCCAGCATCCAGTCGCGAAAAGCCACTATCTTGCCCTGATCGGACTGCTGCTCCTGACACACCAGATAGAAAGCGTTCTTGCTCACCAGCACCTGCTCGAACGGGCAGATGAGACGACCCGCCTCTATCTCCGGCTGGGCCAGCACGCTGTGGCCGAGCGCCACCCCCTGACCGTGGATCGCCGCCTGGATCACCATGGTGGAGTGGCTGAAGATGGGCCCCTGGTTGACGTTGGGGGCGTCGATGTCGAGCTGGCGGAACCAGGCCTTCCAGTCGCGCCGGGAGGTGTCGTGCAGCAGGGTGTGGCGGGTCAGATCGTCCGGGGTGCGCAGGGGCTTGGGGCCGGTCAGCAACAGGGGGGAGCAGACCGGGATCAGGTACTCGGTGTGCAGCTTGTCCGAACGAAGACCCGGCCAGTTGCCGCGGCCGTAGTAGATGGCCACGTCCACGTCGTCGGTCAGCGACCCCTCGTCCATGTCCACCGCCTTGATCCGCACATCGATGTCCGGGTGGCGTTCGCTGAACTTGACCAGGCGGGGCACCAGCCACTGGATGGCGAAGCTCGGCTGCAGGGAGACGGTGAGCGCCCCCTTGGCGCTGCGGGCCAGCAGCTTGTCGGTCGCCTCGGAGATGGAGGCAAAGATGTCCTTGATATCGAGGAAGTAGCTCTGCCCCTCCTCGGTCAGTAGCAGGGAGCGATTCTTGCGGCGAAACAGCTTGATGCCGAGATACTCCTCCAGCGCCTTGATCTGGTGGCTGATGGCTGCCTGGGTCACGAACAGCTCTTCTGCTGCGCGGGTAAAGCTCAAGTGACGAGCCGCGGCTTCAAACGCTTTCAGTGCATTGAGCGGAGGTAAACGACGAGACATGGAATCGGCCGACGATGAATTTTTCTAATGGGGCGCATTATAAATTGTCGGTTGCGGGTCGACCAGTGAATAAACATAATTCGCCACGCAATTCGTTGTCATATGGCTCACACCTTCTCTTCCATGTTGGTTTACATGTGGTTTTTGTGAGTGAGTCGACAGTGATTGTGGTGTTGTGTTTCTTCCTCTGCGGGAAGAAGGGCTAAATCAGGTCGATTTAACCCAGTCTGTCATCTGAATGTGTTTGGCGCCTCCGGTTGGATGGCGCCTTTTTTCTTATCCTCCCCTCATGTACAGGACCTTAAGCGTTGAGTCCCTTTAAAACTCCTTCCAAGGTCCTGTTCTGTATCGATTTTCTCTGCTTGGTTCGGCAAGCGTTCTTGGCCAAATAATCAGCTGCCCATTCCA